>JAQWLN010000151.1 GCA_029247265.1 Fuerstiella sp. | reverse complement strand
TCCAGCTCCTTCAGACGCTTCGCCTGATCCGTCCGGATCCCGCCGTATTCTTTCCGCCAGCGGTAATAGGTATTGTCCGTGACACCGATCTCACGACACGCTGTCGCAACGTCCTTTCCCTGCGAAAGCAGGACTTCCGCTTCCCGAAGCTTCTGAATAATCTCTTCTGTCTTGAATCGTTTACGTGGCATCTGCTGCCTCCCTCTTCTGTGAACAAACCCTGAGTTTACCACTCAAAGCCTGGTCGCGGTTAGTGGGGGCAGGTCAGTAGTACTCGCCAGACCATCCACTCCATCAATCAAATTCAGAGCGTTGATGGCGCCGACGAGTCACAACAGTGTCATGATCGGTGCAAGATCACCAAACGACATGGTGAAACCAAAGCCACTGACTTCGTGGACAATGATCCCGGACGGTAGCAAAACTAATGCCGCCAGCACCTGACCGGACAGCTTCTGCCGTCCCCGCAGCCCGTAGCGATCGTCGATCATTCCGATCACGACAATCAAGCCCCCGGATACGAGCAACGCCCCCAGAAACTTTGCATCGTCCACCGTCGGCTTGAGAAGTCCGGGGTTCAGCCACAGAGTGACGGTCACAGCAACCACCGCGGAGATCAGAATCGTAGGACCACCGGTGAGGGGAACCGCACGGTCGTGAAGTTTGCGGTGATTTTCGGGCTGGTCGACCATACCGACGCGGCGAGCCAGGCGACCCATCAACGGCGCAATGACTACGCTCGCAACGAATGCTGAGAGGAATGCCGTGAGGCCGAACATCATTCTAGAGAAGCCTGATAACTAGGGCGAACCCTGAGGGGAATATGCCGAATCACCAAGTGGGGAGAACTACCCCCGTTCTCACCCTGTGAAGATAGCGGGGGCAAGCGTGCAAATCTTCAATTCGAAAAACGCTCGCGATCTCGGCCTACGAGCAGTGGCGTTACGGAACAGCCGTTCAGTATTTTCTGATTTGTGGTGAATTGGCAACGCCAAAGGCAATACGACGTTCGCGATTCTGAAGGTCTCGCCGTCGTTCGCAGAAGACGACACGCCGTTTGCTAAGAGAATCAGCAAGACTGCGATTCACGTTTCCGTTCGGGCACCAGCTGCTCAGATGGCGATTCACCACTCCCTTCCGACCTGCAGACTCTAGATCATGTAATCCGTTGCTCGGCCAAGGATTCGGTCGACAAGATCCTGAGAAAAATCGACGGTTGGCGATCGTTCCGGATCGAGATCCGTAGGGTTGATGCCGCAATAGACGGACCACGGCCCCAGGTGCCGCCAACGTCCGGCTCTTTGCGGCTCACTCGGCAGCACCGGCGTCGTGCAGCGATTACATCCAATGGAGGAGTAACCCTGATCGTGCAGCGGATTTGTAATGACGTCGTTTTCGCTGATGTAGGCAGCCAGCTGCTCGTCATCGAAATTGACGAGCGGATTGATTCTCAGACAATTCAGGCGAAGATCCACCGAAAGAATCGGGCACGCCCCGCGAGCTCCTCCGTCTGACCGACGCAGACTGCTGATCAACGCGTCATATTGGCCTGCTACAGCGTCCAGAGGAGCGGACTTACGCAGTTCACAGCATTCCTTCTGCCCTTCAGGAGTCAGATACAGGACGCCACGTTCGGCCGATTGTTCTGCCATCGACTGTTCTGGCATCAATGTCCTGATGGTCAAGCCGTATTCCGCAGCAAGTCGATCTCGCGTTTCCAGTGTTTCCGGGAACAGCACTCCCGTATCCACAAACAGAATGGGCATTTCTGCCGACACCGCCTGCAGCATATGGCAGATCGCATTTCCGGATTTCTGCATGGAAGACAAAGCAGCAACCCGATCGCCAAACGTAGTCTGTGCCCACTGAAGCAATTCCTGAGGCGATCGTTCCTCAAACGTGCGGTTCACCTCAATCAGGTCTGCCTGACTCAACCGTGCCATTGCGAATATTTCTCGATGAAAACTTGTCGGGGTTCACTTAACGAATCGTCACCAGCCGCAGCAAGTCAACGATTGACCAGCGTCGACGCGACACGATGTACTGACCGTCCCGCACCTCTGTGAGCATCATTCCGAAGCGCGACGGGTCCACCCGCGGTGGATCGCTGAATGATAACGGGTGGGCCCATATCCGCCAGCACCAGATTTATCAATGAGCGGTCTCGCCAACGGCACAAAAACCAACAATCAGCCAATGTCGGTAGTCTCGATCGCCACCAACACTACGATACAAAATCGTACACACCGACAACCTGATCGCGGAATGGTCCGAGCTCTGGTGGGAATCAGACACTAACAGTATTTTCATCTGTTTTCTGAACGGGCATCTGAATAAACAGGAATTTCCATGCTATCGATTGACAAAAGTAAGACGCTTCGCCGCGTCATGGATTTGATGGCCATACCCGGCCAAAGTTGCGAAGAGTCGAAAGTTAGTGCCTGGCTGCATAAGGAGTTGCTGAGCGCAGGAGTGCCAAAATCGGCAATTTCATCAGACACGGCTCACCGCAGAAGTCCCGCTGGCGGACAGATTGGCAATCTGATCGTGAAACTGAAGGGCAACATCCGGGCACCTCGCCGATTGCTGATGGCTCATCAGGACACTGTTCCGCTGGCCGTCGGCTGCAAACCCATCCGCAAAGGGGACTTCATTCGCCCTGCCGGAAAGACTGCCCTGGGTGGCGATAACCGAGCCGGCTGCGCGGTGATCCTGACTGCGATCGCCGAAATCCTGAAACAGAATCTGCCGCACCCACCGTTGACCCTGTTGTTTACCGTGCAGGAGGAAATCGGTCTGCGAGGCGCGCGATTTCTGACGGCAGGGAAACTGGGTCGCCCCCAATTGTGCTTTAACTGGGATGGCAGTGACCCCGCCAGCCTGATCATCAGTGCCGTAGGAGCGACCAATCTGTCGATCGCCATTGAGGGAATCGCCAGTCACGCCGGTGCTCACCCGGAAAATGGAGTCAATGCCTCGGTCGTCGCCGCTCTTGCGATCGCATCCCTGGAACGTGACGGCTGGCACGGGCTTGTCACAAAATCGAAGAATCGCGGGGCCAGTAACATTGGTACCGTAAACGGCGGAGCCGCAACCAACGTTGTCATGCCGGAGGTCATGATTGAGGCAGAAGCACGCAGTCACCAGCCATCGTTCCGAAAACGCATCGTCAAACAGTATCGCAAAGCGTTCGAAGTTGCGGTCCGCTCTGTCACCAACAGCGCCGGTAAGCGTGGAAAACTGACGTTTGAGGAGGACACACGTTACGAAGCGTTCAGCATGCCCGAGAGTTCGGCATGTGTCTCAGCAGCAAAGGCAGCCGTGCGACAAATAGGGCTGCAACCACTGGCCCGTGACTGTGACGGCGGACTGGACGCCAATTGGATGTCCGCCCACGGATATCCTGCCGTTACGTTAGGGTGCGGTCAGGCAGGGATTCACACGGTGGACGAAACGCTGTACATCCCGCAGTTTCTGGACGGCTGCAGAATCGCTGCTGCCATCGCCACGAATATCGCGTAGCAATCTGTTTTCGATTGGCAGATCATGGAACAAATCCTCAGGGCGACACGATCACGAGGGGCGTTGACGACATAGCGATGACGTTGGTCCCCTCTGCAGCAACGGCCTTCAATTTCAACACCGTCTCGCCTTGTTTGAAGACAGAGTGATCCTGGGGAATCGTGAGCACGGCTGATGTCTGTTCAACAGGAATCACGACAGAGGCAACTTCCAGCGGGTCGGCCTGGCCATGTTGCGACACCAGCGTCACTCGAACATCACGACGCAGTTTCGGTGACCGGAAGACCTGCACGGGAACCGCAAGACTTTGGCCGCTCTGAGCGGTAACCTCGTGCTGCGACGTCGACACACTCAGTAGTGTTCCTTCCACATTCATCGTAATCCGCTGCTTCATGCGATTGACCAGAGTTCGGACTGCCCCCTGTGGATCAGGCACCTCAACAACCGTATTCAGCACGATGCGCGAGGTGCGATCGATCTGCACCCATTCCGGGAGAAACAGCGGGAAGTTGACCTGACCAACGCCAGCCGGCACAGAAATCGGTGCGCCAAAGATTCCCTGTGATACTCGGTCCGGACGTGCAGCCATCTGCAAAGAAACTCCACCGGAAAAATCTTCAATGCGCGAAACGACAACCGGGGCCTCATACTTGGCACCACGATGCACAGTGCGGCCGGCGTCGGGATACAACGGTCTCACGTTCGCTCGCGGCTTCATCAGCGGGGCTACCAACAGTTGCTGAGAGACTGTGCCGTCAGGCACCGTGCAGATGACTGTCACCAACGACGCATATGACGATGCGAGGTGGGACGTCGACAACGGTATTGCCACGAACGAATCTCCCGCTGGAATGACAACGTTATCAGGAGCTGTCGTGCCGTCGGGCAGCCCTTCGATCTCAAGTTTGACATCCTGTTCGAATCCCGGCGGGCGAAAAATGTCGACATACAGCAAGCCGCGGGGCTCTTTGCCCTTTTGGCGTTTTTTCGGAATCTCCGGCGGCGGCTCCCCCAGCATCAGTTCGACAAGATCGGGGACGATTAATTTGAAGGACGACTTCGGCCGGGTAAACGACACACGATAAATCGAAGCCGGTTTTCCCTGGCGACCGGAAACGTCAGCTACGCGGACGGTGTAAATAGCTTCTGCCGCGGCTTTGAAGCGAACGAAAGCGTCTGTCGAACCGTTCACATCATCTGCTGATGCGACCGTCTTACCGTTCACGTCGACAACAGCCACGTTCACATCCAATGTCGATCCGATGGTGCGGGCAGCGACATTGATGTCCCACTCCTCACCCTTCACTGCCTCAAAAGTGTAGACATCATGATGCTCGGCACCGTCCAGCCGGCCGGTCACGGCTCCTGGAAGCACTACACTTTGCGGTTTTCCTTCTTCGCGTTGTTCGATCAGCTCTGCATGATCACTCATCGGGATTTGATGACGAACAGTTCCAGCCGGCACATCCAGTTCGATGTCCAGTTGAGCACTCGCCGCATCTTCAGGAAACGTGATCTCGCATTCGACCGATTCGATCAACGGTGCACCAGTCTCCAGCCCGTAACCGATCAGGGTGACCTTCTGAGTTGCTCCTCGCTGACCGGCGGCTGGCACGGTGGCAACGACCCTCGGCCCCGCTTCCAATGACAGTCGATACACCATTGAGCGGTTACCGCGATAATCAATGTCGCTGAGGGTCACCAGATACTCTTCTCCGCTCTTCACCGCAAACGTTGTTCGCAGCCCCAGCCCTTCGGTGTCAGCAGCGTCGGAAACCAGGGTTCCAGCTTCGTCACGAATCATGATGGCAGCATTGATGCCGAACCCAAATCGATGCGAATTCACCGAACAGGTGACAAGTCCGTCCACCGGTGAAACAAATCGGTACTGGTCAACTTCCTCCTTCTGCTTTAGCTGACCGAACATAGTGCACGGCAGTGTCGGCAGCTGTTGTGGGAAATCATTAGATGATCGCAATTCTTCTTCGATTGCATCATGGCTGTCAGTCACCAGCAACTCGAGTGGTGGTGAAACGCCATTTGCATTGGCGACCCTCCAGCTGACGGGGCCAGGCGGCATGTCCTCAGGAATCGTAACACGAACCGTCACCTCACGTGGAACCATGAACGCTTTGTTGCCGGCCTTCGGACCAAACCAGTGAGGTGGGCCGGGAAACAACATCTTTCCGGGTGGAGACAGAACCTCGACTTCAACACGTTCGTCAAGAACAAAGAATTGCGTATCCGGCGTCCAGTCATATCCACCAAGCTGCACATCGATGCTGCTTCCAGCTGGCAATGTCGCCGGAAACGCATAGCCGATCGTGGGCGGTTGCTGACATTGGACCGTGGCTTGCAGAAACAGGGGCACTGTGACGCAAAGCCTAAACAGAATTCGTGCTTTCATTATCGTTCTTCGCTCTGCCCTGATCAGCGGCAGTATACAGGGAAGTGTTTTCGGTCATGCACACCGCAGTCGATCAGATCAACACAAACCGTGATCGTCCAAGTCCATCAGCCGAACGAACTGCGACAGCCACCTAAACCAGTCCCGGAATCATCTTTCCACCGTTGCCTACAGGGATGGGACGGCCCTGCGGCGTGTAGTAGATTTTTTCTGTGTTCATGCCGAGCAGACGGAATATCGTATGCTGCAGGTCCGCTATTGAAACTGGATCCTTCAGCGGCGCCGATGCTGTAGCGTCGGTTTCACCGATGACCTGTCCGGGACGTACTCCCCCGCCGGCAAGCAGAATGCTCTGAGCACGACTCCAGTGATCGCGGCCGGCATCACCATTCACCTTTGGCGTGCGGCCCATCTCTCCCATCATGACAACCAATGTCGTATCGAGCAGTCCTCGGTCGTCAAGGTCTGTGACCAACGCGCTGAAAGCCAGATCAGTCTGCGGAATCAAATTCTCCTTAAGACTGGGAAAGCAGTCGTAATGAGTGTCCCAGCCGGCGTGATCGACGCCAACAAAACGACAACCGGCCTCCACAAGACGACGCGACAGCAACGCACATTGACCGAGCGTGGAATGGCCATAGCGTGCCCGCAATGACTTCGATTCAGCATTAATATCGAAAGCCTTCTGAGCTTCCGGTGATGTGATCAGATCGTACGCTTTGGTGTAGTAGGCTGACATGTCGGCCGCCTTGCCCGAAGCACCTCGCCTCAGCTGTTCGACTCCAGAGAGCAGCCGTTGCCGACGAGTCATGCGATCGCTGGTCGTACCTTTGGGAAGCGTCAGATCCCGCACGTTAAAATCTGGCTGGACCGGATCTGTTTCAATCACGAACGGAGCGTATTCCGGCCCGTAGAATCCCGGCCCGCCAGCGTCCATTGGTGCGGGCAGATTCACGTATGCCGGCACGGAACCCTGAACACCCAGCTCTCGAGCCACGCGAGAACCGATCGAAGGATAGAGCACGTTTGCTGGTATTCGGCTGTTCTGACCGTCTCGAAATCGCGGCTTGTACCCAGTCATTGCATAGTAGTAACCGGTGACGTGCCCATTGTCGCCATGAGAATGACTGCGAACGATCGTGTACTTGTCAGCCACCTTCGCACATGCCGGCAAGTGCTCACAGACCTGTGTGCCTGCCACATTGGTGGAAATCGGCTTGAAGGGACCGCGTACGTTCTCCGGCGCATTCGGCTTCATGTCCCACATGTCGATGGTACTTGGGCCGCCCTCCAGAAACAGCATGATGCAAGACTTTGCCATGGGAGCAACGGCCTTGATGTCGTCAGCTTGAAGCAGTGACGGCAGGTTCAGGCCGGCCATCGCGCTCAGTCCGCCGATCTGGAGCGCGTCTCTGCGAGATCGACGATCGCAGCAACTTCCTCGCTTCTGAAGAAATGGCATTTTCAGCATGATAGTCTCCGGTTTTGTTTGGCGGCCGAGGCATCCTGCGGCAGTTGTTCACACAGGCAAATTTGACATCATTGGGTCAGTGGTTAAACAGAAACTCCTTCGTATTCAACAACGTCCACATCAGATCTTCGACAGTTTCACGACGATCGGTGTTCTGAGCGCAGGCCTGCAACATTAGATCACGTTCAGCAACAGTCGGAAATCGATTGACCGTAGACAGATATAACTCATCAATAATCGCGTCGGGGCCGAGTTCAGAATCGGCTAACTGCCGCACTCGACCCTGCCGATGCTGAATCTTTTCGCCGATCTCTGATGAATTCAACAGATGAAGTGCCTGAGAAATGCTGGGAGCGTCACCTCGCTCACATGCGCACACTGTCGTTCTGGTGGGGCGACCAAAAATGCGGAAGAAGTACGACGGCATACGGTTGTCCCAGACTTCAATCGCTCGAGCCCCAAGTGGCCAGCCGTTGAACTTCTCGGCAACACCCGTCACCTGGCTGATTGCATCCAGTAAAACTTCGGCAGGATGCGGACGATACGCGGCGCGCGAAAAGTTCTGCTGGTCGTCGGCATTGGAATCGTTTTGCTCGCTGTTTAGCTGATAGGTGCGAGATTCCAGGATCGTCTGCGTCAGAACCTTCAGGTCGTAATCAGATTCACGCAGATGATCGGCCAGCGCAGTCAGCACCGCTTCATTGCTGGCCGGATTGCTGGCACGCAGATCGTCCACCGGATCAATAAGACCTCGACTAAAGTAATTCGCCCAGACACGATTCACAATTGCTCTGGCAAAATAGGGATTTGTGTCGCTGGTCATCCAGTCTGCCAGATGCTCACGTCGATCGACTGGCATCGTGAATTCGGCGTCTGCGGAAATGTCTTCGCCCAGACCTCTGGCCGGAACGACCGAGGCCATTTTCGGGTGTTTCAGATCACTTC
Organism: Fuerstiella sp.; assembly: GCA_029247265.1. Taxonomy (GTDB): domain Bacteria; phylum Planctomycetota; class Planctomycetia; order Planctomycetales; family Planctomycetaceae; genus Fuerstiella. Next base: position 11,680 of record JAQWLN010000151.1, on the reverse strand, counting down.
CTGCCTTCACCAGAATGCCTTTCGCGCCACCCGGCAGCGTTTTCTGTCCGACCCCCGTGAACAGCCCAGCAAAGGAATAAAAATCTTCCTGCGACCATTTCTCAAACGGATGGTGGTGACATTCAGCGCATTCAATCCGAATGCCCAGAAACAGCTGACTGATGGAACTGCCAAGCTCTTTAGCTTCATTCAGCGTAACGTACAGGGCGGCGGGGCTCTCAGCACGAGTACTCCCTCTGGCCGTCAGAATGTCACGGACAAACTCATCATAGGGTCTGTTCTCGCGAAACTGCCTTCGCAGCCAACGGTTAAATGCCACCGACGATTCCGAGCCCAGTGCGTTTCCGTCAAGACGCAGCAGGTCCGCCCACTTCTGCGACTGATAAAAACTGTATTCGTTGCGGTCCAGCAGCTGTTCGATCAAACGCGTCCGTTTGGTCGGATCGTCGCTGCCCAGAAAGCTTCGCGTTTCGTCCGCGGTCGGCAGTGTACCGATCGTATCCAGAAACACTCGCCGCAGGAAAGTGGCATCGTCGGCCAGGCCCGATGGCTGAATACCAAGGCGTTCCAACTTGTCCCAGACATGCTGATCGACAAAGTTGTTTTCCGGGGGGCGTTTAAATTCGGTGCCGGACCGAGGAATGGTGACCGTGCAAACGGCCATTTGGTCCAGAAAACGAACCAGCACAGCGGCTTCCCCTGGCACTCCCTTCGCCTCAATCAGCCCGTTACGGCTGATGGCAGCAAGGTTGTCCGCGTTGGACTGAAATTCTGATGTATGGGTAACGTCTCGATGCGATGCATCGGAAAAGTGAGCAATGACTCTCAGTTGGTGTTGACCGTCGAGACTCAGCGTTGCCCCCTCAGGCTGCACTTCGATCGATGTGACAGCAACGGGTTCGTGTTCGAATGTCGCGCCTTCCGAAAGCCATCGCGACAGCGTGCGATAGTGAATAGATGTTTCGTCCGTTCGCCGACCACCGCCGTGCGGCACACGCCCCGTCGCCTTTCCCAGAATCAGGCTTGTGGCGGGAACAACGCGATTGACTCGTCGCCCGCGATTTTCTCTGGTGAGCGTCTCGAAGTCGGCTTCTGGTTCAAATCCGAAGACGCTGAGCTTGAAGCCGTTCTGGCCTTCGGCTTTGCCGTGACAACCGCCGGAATTGCAGCCCAGCTTCGTTAATGCCGGAATCACTGCGTTGGCGAAGGACGCTGGCGCAGGACTGTCAAAACCAGTAACAGAAATCGACACTTCCCGTCGACCGGCATCAGTGACAACGAGCAGTCGGGTGTGTCCGTCCCCCTTCGCCTCGACGATGCCGGATTCCGCCACGACGGCAACATTGTCGTCGGCGATCAGATACTTCGAATTCCGGGTCAGATCTGTCGGCAGCCCTGCGGCTGAGTTCTTTACGACAACAACCTGAGTCGTCGCCTGCGGTCCACTCAGATGGATGCCGTCAGGATAGACAGCAAGATTTTCCGCCGCCGTCCCGCTCGCGCACGTCACTGCACAGAGAAACACGAGCGATGCTGCAGCGCTGCGTTCTTGCATTGAACAAGTCCTGAGGCGGGGTAACGATCGTAAAAACCGTCGACGAGGACCGAGTGGGCAGGGAATTACCGCAGGTAATGTTACTTGATCGCAGGATCAGGCACAAACTTCAAACCCCACATTGAGCGGCATGCTCGGACGGCCCGGCTGACAACGTCGGGTTTTCAGAACGGAACTTCATATCCAACGGCGGAACCGGAGCACTATTCGCCGGGCCTTGGAAGGTCGAACCGGTTGTTTGTGCGGCAGTAGCTGACCCCGCCCATGCGGCCGACAGCGTCAAGTAATTGGGGATCAACGAGGTCCCTGGCACCAATCACTTTATCGTCAATGTGCACGTGAACGACTTCCCCGACGACAATATTGGCACCACCGGGGCCGTCGCCAATATTCAGCACGTGCATCTTTCGACATTCGAACTGTACCGGCGATTCCAATACACGCGGAGCCGTGATTCTCACACTGGCCACTGCCGTCACCCCACAGGAATCGAATTCCGACTCTCCCGGAGGCAATGCCGCCGCCGACGCGTTCATTGCTTCGGCGACCGTGAACGAAACAATGTTCACCACAAAGTCGCCAGTGTCCTGAATATTCCGCAGCGTATCCTTCGGCTCGCCCTGCCTGTTATTGGCTGGACAGAAAAGCAGACTCGGTGGGCGTGAGCCAACGCCGGTGAAGTAGCTGAATGGAGCAACGTTGGTGACTCCGTCATTCGAAACGGTCGACACCCACGCAATCGGTCGTGGGACAATGCAATGAATCATCTGCTGATAGAAGACGGACGGTCGCACGTCGGCAGGATCGAAATCCATTGAATTGGCTTTCCGTGGTCTATGCTGCGTCGTCCACAGGTATCAGCTTGGGAACAGCGACTCGCAATCCGACAACGGGACCACAGGTCCGTCGCAAACCATGAAAGTCGTGTTTAAGAAAATTCCGCAGGACCGTTGGAGATTTCATTCGCACATATTGCCTGACGAATGTTTCCATGTGGCGGTCGTAATTAGCCTGGCTGCCTGTGTGCATATAGCAGCCGCCTTTGAAACGGCGAATGTCGCCATCAAACGCAGGACTGATGTGATACAACTCGTGAAATGTCGTGACCAGCTTCTCCATGTAACTCTGGTTTAAGAACCGAGGCAGGTAGAACGTGAGGATGTACAGCATTTCCGTGCCGTCATGGTACAACCGCTGGACGGTCCACTCCCGACCGTCTCGGCGCTGCGTCAGTGCACCGTAGTCGAAGCGCATTGGTGTCAGCTTCGCCTGCATGCCCCATTCCACCGGCGACCGCGTTTGAGCAAATGTCACCGCCACCCGATTCATATCGATGTGACGAAACTCAGGATGACGCTGACAAACGTCTTCACAAAGTCGCCTCATGGCAGCACAGAAATCAAACGCCTTACCTGGCAACGCACTGACCTCAGGTAATCGGGGAAAACGCTGTTCGTGAGCCCGCTGTGCAGACCACTTCGAATCACCTGCAGGCTATTCACTTCCGCCATTTGCAGCAATATCGGCTTTCAACGAAAACAGGCCGCTCACAATGAGCGGCCTGTCATTTGACTCGAATTAACCGAACATTGGTCGCTATGATTCTTTCATTTCCTCGACATCAGCCTCTGTCGCAGAGGGCTCTTCAACTTCGGACGCCTCTTCCGATACGAGTTCGTCCTGTTGCGGGGCAGGATCGTCATTAACAACCGGCGCGGCTCGTTTTTTGGACTTCACGCGGTCACGTTCACCGACGAATTCGACAAGTGCCTGCTGTCCTGAATCACCAAGCCGGACGTTGGGAAGCCGCACGATTCGTGTGTAGCCCCCATCACGATCTGCAAAACGCTCGGCCAGTTCTTCGAACAGGATCGAAACCGCTTCGTCGTCCCGCAACAGCGAGAACGCCCGTCGACGAAGTGCAACAGCAGGAGCAATGGTCTGTGACCACTGCTGCCACTTGTTCGACTTCCGCCAGTCGCGCCACGCATCAGACCCTTTGTCTGCATCAGACGCAAACTCAGCTGCGGCCTGCTCGTGAGCAACTGCCTTCTTGCCAACCGTGACCAGTTTTTCAACGAACGGACGAAGCTCTTTGGCCTTTGCCACTGTCGTGACAATACGTCCGGGCACGCGTGGCCGCTGTGGAGAATCTTCATCCACACGGACTGTCTTTATCAGACTGGCCGCCATGTTCCGAAACATCGCCTTACGGTGCGATGAGTTTCGTCCTAGTTTTCTTCCGCGTAGTCGATGTCGCATGGCGACAAATCTCTCAATCGTAGTCTAAGGAAATCTTGTAGTATCGCTTCCGCTGCCTAACCAACCGGCTGTTGATTCGGAAGTCGCATGCCCAACCGCAGTTCAATCTCTTCCAGACGTTCTCGAACTTCGTCCAGCGTCGTTTCGCCGAAGTTTCGAACCTGCAGCAGTTCGTCCTCTGATCGCACGACGAGATCACGAACCGTATTGATGCCGACAGACTCGAGACAATTTGTGGCACGCACTGACAAATTCAATTCGGCCAGGCTCTTGTTCAACTTCTCTTCCAGTTCCATGTCCACCGGCGAATACCCGGTAGATTCCATCATCCCCTTCAGTCCGCCATCCTGGTTCGCTTCCGGACCCGGCTCGCGATACGTAATGAAGCAATTGAGATGCTTCCGGAGAATCTTTGCCGCTTCGACCAGAGCCATCGACGGAGACACGGTTCCGTTGGTCCAGATTTCAAGGTTCAGTTTGTCGTAGTTCGTCCGCTGACCAACACGCGTTTCCTGAATCTGATGTCGCACCCGAGTAATCGGAGAGAACGCTGCGTCCAGAGGAATGAGGCCGACCTCAGGATCGTTCTGATAGTGTTCCGATGCCGGCACATATCCGCGCCCGTTTTCTACCGTCATTTCGATATTGAACGGAACATCATCAGTCATCGTGGCGATAACCAGATCCTTGTTAATGACCTCAACCTGATCGTCACAGATCACGTCAGCTCCAGTGACCACACCGCGGGTGTTCTTCTCAATCCGCACGGTCTTGACGGAAGCACTGTAATTCTTCAACACCAGCGACTTGAGATTGAGACAGATGTCGGTGACATCTTCCACAAGCCCTGGGATCGTGGTGAACTCGTGCTGCACACCCTGAACACGAACCTTGGTGATTGCTGCACCCTCAAGGCTGGAAAGCAGGATTCGTCGCAGGCTATTGCCCACAGTCGATCCGAAACCACGTTCAAATGGCTCCGCAACAAACCTGCCGTATTCGGCCGTCAGCGACTCTCGAACCGGGAACACCCGACTGGGAAGCTCCAAACCGCGCCATCGAATTCGCATTATGTACTCTCCTGAAACAGAGTTTTTTGTTAGTCAGACCGCGTCTAATACCACGTAAAGAAAAAACACGCCAACTCAGACGCGACGCTTCTTCGGGGGACGGCAGCCGTTGTGTGGCAATGGAGTGACATCTTCAATGGACCGAACCGTAATACCTGACGACTGCAGCCCGGTGATGGCACTCTCTCGACCAGACCCAGGGCCCTTGACCCGAATCTCGATCTCCTTAACGCCACACTTCGCGGCTTTTTCAGCGACAGTCTCAGAAGCACGTTGGGCGGCAAACGGTGTGCTCTTGCGGCTTCCCTTAAACCCAACGGTGCCCGCAGTGGCCCAGCACAGCACATCACCATTTGTGTCGGTCATCGTCACAATGGTGTTATTAAACGTTGCTTTAATAAAAGCAATGCCCTTCGTTACGTTACGCCGCACTCGCTTTTTTTGTTTTACTTTTGCCACGATTCAATTTCTCACAGATTAACGAAAGTCAGTATGCCATCCCGTCACACAATTCTAGTGCTTGGCATCCTTCACACCCTTCTTGCCGGCGACCGTCTTCTTGCGCCCCTTCCGAGTTCGGGCATTGGTCTTCGTGCGCTGTCCGCGTACCGGTAGACCGCGACGATGCCGCAATCCCCGATAACACTGAATCTCGCGAAGACGACCAATATCCTGCTGAACCTTCCGACGCAGCGGGCCTTCAACCGTGTAATTCTTGTCCAAATGGTTGGTGATGCGGCTCACTTCATCTTCGGACAGATCACTGGCCCGAATCTGTGGATCAATACCCAGCTCATAGCAGATATTGACCGCAAGAACGCGACCAACACCAAAGAGATAGGTCAGCGCAACATGCGTTGGCTTATTGTTTGGGATGTCCACACCGAGAATACGAGGCATCGAAGCTCACTCCAACTAACAAAACAATCCTGAGGCGTCACAGACGACCCGAACGCGACCAGCAGATTCAACTTCCAGCGCTGTGCTGTGAACTCTGCAGTCGCCAATACTGAATCCGATCAACCCTGACGTTGCTTATGTCGGGGATTTGCAGTGCAGACCACATAGGTCCGACCACGTCGCCGCACTGTCTTGCAGTGTTCACAAATTCGTTTGACGCTTGACCGTACTTTCATCGAACCAACTCCCGCAGACAAATACTCAACTCGTGTTCCGAAGCTATTCTTCAGTGTCCAGCAGACCGGAATAGTTCCGCATAATCAGGTGCGAATCGATCTTCTGAACCAAGTCCAAAGCAACAGAAACAATAATCAAAAGACCGGTCCCCCCAAAGAAACTCGCGACAACGTAGTCGCCCGTGAGGGTGGTCGAAATAACGGTCGGAATGACGGCGATAATCGCCAGAAACGCCGCACCGACATAGGTAATTCGCATCATCACATGCTCGAGGTGGGAAGCTGTGCGGCCGCCCGGACGATACCCCGGGATAAAACTTCCCATATCCTTCAGATTCTCTGACATATCCTTCGGATTGAAAGTGATCGCTGTCCAAAAGTAGCAGAAGAAATAAATCAGGAAGATATAAGTCAGATTGTAGACAAATCCCTGCCCAGGACTGAATGCACTGCCCAGCGTCATCAAGATCGCATTATTCGGCCAGATATTTGCTAACTGATTGAATACGAAGAACGGCAGCAGAAGCAGACTGGAAGCGAAAATAATCGGCATCACCCCGGCCTGATTCACCCGCAATGGCAACCACTGACGCTGGCCACCCATCACCTTGCGACCACGAACATGTTTTGCACTTTGAATTGGAATCTTACGCTGCCCCTGTGTGATGAACACCACCCAAACAATCACCAGCACAAACAGAGCCGCCAAAACCAACAGGATTTCCACTCCCCGTTCACCGCCCAGCTGCAAACCGTTTTCGTTCTCCAGCATGGGACTTAAAAATGACCCCGCTGCGGCTGGCATTCTGGCCAGAATCCCGGCCATGATCAGCAGACTGATACCATTACCAATACCGTACGCATCAATCTGTTCACCAATCCACATTAGAAACACAGTGCCACAGGTCATCACCACAGTTCCGACCAGGCACCAGCCTGTCGTGTTGTAACCGTCCAGCAATACGCTCTGCCCCGTGAGCGCTCCCGCAGACAACCCCTTAATCAGGAAGAAGCTCTGAAGACAACAAATCACCACAGTGGCATAGCGAGTATATTCGTTCAGGCGACGTCGTCCGGACTCGCCCTCCTTCTGTAACTGCTCCAGCGGCGGATACACAGTACCCAGCAACTGAAACACAATTGATGCCGTGATGTACGGCATAATTCCCAAGCCGAAAATCGAACCATTCGTAATACTGGATGCGGAAAACATCGAAACCACGTTCAACAGGTCCGTGATTCCCGTCCCACCAGACCGACCGCGTTCAAACACTTCCTTAAGTGCGGCATGATCCATGAACGGTAACGTGATCGAAAACCCCATACGGTAGACCGCTAACAGGAAAAGTGTCAGCAGGATCTTCTGTCGGAGCTCCGGTACACGGAACACAGTAAATAGTTTTGAGAGCATTTGTCCTCTCCGAAACTTCAATCCCTACGAAGTTTCTGCGAACGACACCGTTCGCGATGTCAGTCAGATTAGTTCAAACTTACCGCCTGCAGCGACGATCTTTTCTTCCGCACTGCGGGAGAACCGATGAGCAATCACGGTAAGCTTCTTCTTCAGTTCACCATCGCCGAGCACTTTCAAGGCGTCGTGTCGACTCGGAACAATTCCCTTGGCGACGAGCGTCTCCACGGTAACTTCTGCACCGTCTTCAAACGACTTCTCGAGCTGCCCAACGTTCACGATGACAACCGTATCGGCAAATGCGGCGTTGTTGAAGCCTCGCTTTGCCACGCGTCGGAACAGTGGCATCTGGCCACCCTCGAACCCCGTCCGACGTTTGGAACCAGATCGACTGAAGTAACCATTATGCCCTCGCCCACTGGTCTTGCCGTGGCCGGATCCCGGACCGCGGCCAATGCGTTTGCGAGGTTTTCTTTTTCGTATTCCTGTATGGACGTCGTTCAAGATCATGACAGAGACACTCCTCTCAAACGTTCAACGTCTTCTTTGGTCTGAAGCTGCGCAAGAGCGTCAAACGTCGCTTTCACCAGATTAAGCGGGTTGGTAGAGCCGTAGCACTTCGTCAAGATATCGGAGATCCCGGCGGCCTCAAGCACCAGCCGCACGCACTCCCCAGCGATGACGCCAGTACCGGGTTTTGCCGGTAACAGCAGTACCCGTGACGCACGAAATTCACCGGTAACCTGATGTGGTATCGTCGTACCTACCAGAGAATACGGCTTCATAGACCGATTCGCAGCCTTTGTCGCCTTTTCCACGTCCAGCGGCACTTCAATCACTTTGCCGTAACCGTAGCCGACACGGCCATTCCGATCACCTGTCACTACCAAAGCAGCGAAGCTGAACCGACGACCACCCTTGACCACGCACGCACAACGTCGAATCTGGATGACCGATTCGCCCGCATCTCTTTGTGTATCTGTTGAAGACACGTTTCACCTCAAATCTGAAACCGAAGCTGGCCTAAAACTGCAGACCCTGCTCGCGAGCGGCCTCTGCCAACGCGGCAACACGACCGTGATAGCGAAAACTGCCACGGTCAAACACGACATTCACGATACCCTTTTCCTTCGCCCGTTCGCCCAGCACCTTGCCGACCGTCTGCGCGATTTCACAATCGCCGGCGACCTTACCCGCACCGGCAATCGACGCTTCGACGGTGCTGGCCGCCACCAGCGTCCTGCCTTCCGCGTCATCTATTATCTGTGCATAGATGTGACGATTGCTCTTAAACACTGAAAGTCGCGGACGACCGTGTGCATCCCGCCGAATTCGATTTCGGACACGAAAACCACGTCGAACTTTTCGCTTTATTAATCGCTTTTGAGCCTTCATTGATCTCGACCAACCTTATGAGCTGCGCGGCCAGCGTTACTTGGAACCGAATGCTTTGCCAGCCTTACGCCGTACCTGTTCGTTCTCGTACCGAATACCCTTGCCCTTGTAAGGCTCAGGGGGACGTACCTGCCGGATGTTCGCTGCAAACTGCCCCACAGCCTGCTTGTCTGCACTTCGCACGATCACACTGGTGGCGGCGGGCACCTCAACGTCCACGCCTTCTGGAACTTCCAGTACGACGGTGTTTGCAAATCCTACCTGGAGCGATAGTTTCCTGCCTGATAGCGAGGCATTGTAGCCCACACCAACCACAGTCAACCGTCGCTCAAACTGTTTTACTACGCCATCCACCATGTTCTGAATCAGGCTGCGGGTCAGCCCGTGCAACGCACGATTTTCGCGAAGGTCATTCGGTCGTGAAACCGTAATCACTCGGTCAGCATCGTTAACGGCCAAAACCATGTTTGGATGAGCAGTCAGCTTCAGGTCACCCTTTGCGCCTTTGACGCTGATCTCCTGACCCGCGAGCGCTACGGCCACCTCGGGCGGAAAACTGATCGGCTTATTTCCAATTCGAGACATTACCCAAATACCAGTTGTTGGTTTGAAACGTGTGAAGGACGAAGACTACCAGATCTGACAGAGAAGCTCTCCGCCGACACCTTCTTTTCGCGCCTCGCGGTTACTCAAAACACCCTTAGAAGTCGACAACACCGAAATCCCGAGTCCCTGACGGACTTCTTTCATTTCTGAGGTGCCAACATACACCCGACGGCCCGGCTTACTAATCCGTTCAATGTGCTGAATGACATGTTCACCGTTCGGACCATACTTCAAATTCACGCGAAGCACTGCTGCCGGAGCACCTTCCACTTCCACGATTTCATGGTCCCAGACATATCCCTCGCGTTCCAGCGCCTGCACCACTCGCACCTTCTGCCGCGATGTGGGCATATCTACGTATGGCCTCTCCACGTGGATGCCATTGCGGATTCGTGTGAGCAGATCTGCGATCGGGTCAGTCATCATGAGACAGGTACTCGGCTATTGTATTAATCATGCTGTCGTCTCCGAACGAGACAGACTGCGTTACCAGCTGGCCTTCTTGGCTCCAGGAACCAATCCATCCAGACATAGATCACGGAAACAGATTCGACAGACCTTAAACTTGCGGTAAACCGCCCGCGGTCGGCCGCAAAGGTTGCACCGACGCTCCAGTCGGGAACTGAACTTCGGCGTCCGTTTCGCTTTTTCGATCTTTGCTTTACTTGCCATGAGCTTGGTTTACCAACGATGGTGTTGCAGTTATTTCTCGGAGTTTTCGCTCTTGAACGGCATCCCGAGCGCTTTCAGCAAAGAGTGACCTTCGTCATTTGTCTTTGCGGTTGTAACAATTGTGATATTCATGCCCTGCGGCTGATTCACCGTTTCCGGATCCACTTCAGGAAAGACCATTTGTTCCTGAAGTCCGCAGTTGTAATTCCCACGGCCATCAAAACTTTTCGGGTTGATGCCCCGAAAGTCACGCACTCGAGGAAACGCCAGAGTAATCAGCCGATCCAGGAACTCGTACATTCGCTTTCCGCGGAGTGTGACCATACAGCCGATCGGCGACCCCTCACGAAGCCGAAACCCTGACACCGACTTCTTCGCGCGGCAAACCTGGGCCTTCTGACCGCTTAACGTTGTCAGGTGCCCGACGGCAGCATCCAACCGTTTGCGATCCTGCACGGCTTCTCCGACGCCCATACTGACCACAATCTTGTCCAGTTTGGGCACGGCGAGCGCATTTTTTCGACCCAGCGATTCCTGAAGGACAGGAATAATTTCCGTTTTGTATTTTTCTAACAAGCGTGCCATTTTCAGATCTCTACTCGAGTGCAAAACCACAAATGCACTGACTACACAACTTCACTGGCCAGACTGACGATCTTCATGAACTTGCGGTCCCGCAATTCACGAGCCACCGCGCCAAAAATACGCGTCCCCCGGGGACTGCCGTCAGCATCGAGGATCACAACGGCATTCCTATCAAAACGAACATAGCTGCCGTCATCACGACGCCGCCCCTTTTTACAGCGGACGATCACGCCTTTGACCACAGATCCCGTCTTGATAGTGCTTCCAGGCAACGCTTTCTGAACACTTACGACGATCACATCCCCCAGCGTTGCATAACGCCGACGCGAACCGCCAAGCACCTTTATGCACCGAACGAGCTTAGCGCCGGAGTTGTCTGCGACATCCAGAACTGTCTGCATTTGTATCATGAAAACACCTCAACACCGTAAGCAGCTCGCTTACCGTAACCGACTCTATTCTGAATCCACCACAGCTGACGCCGCCTCAACGGAAACGTCATCTGCCTTCTTTACGACACGCACCAGGTCCCAGCGTTTTGTCTTCGACCGAGGCTGCGCCTCGACGATCTCCACAAGATCGCCTTCCCCCGCCTGCTCTTCTTCGTCATGAACATGACACACAGTGCGGGCACGTACGATCTTCCCATACTTTGCGTGCGGGAATCGACGTTCGATATCCACACGTAAGGTTTTGGACGCCTTCGCACTGACCACTTTACCGACGAGAATTTTTTTCATTGCAAGACCGCAACTCTTCTCAACTGACAAAACTAAGCTTCCGCGGCGACAGCAATCTGGCGCTCACGCTGTATTGTTTTCACCCGAGCAATAACCTGCCGCAGCTTGCGGACGTTGCTCGGTGTATCATTTCGTTCCGTGGCAGACTGGAACCGAATGCGAAACAGCGACTGCTGAGTTTCACGCAGCTCGTGCTCCAGCTGTTCGTCCGACATCTCTCGCAGCACATTCGCCTTCGACATCTCACC
>JAQWLN010000126.1 GCA_029247265.1 Fuerstiella sp. | reverse complement strand
ACGCATGAGTCTGAAGGAAGTGGACGGTATGACGCCACGGACGCTTATTAATCCCAAGAGCGTTTCTGCCGCCATCGACTTTTTCTACGGTCGCAGCGAGCTTTCTCAGGTTGTGGACCAGACGAATCCGCTGTCGATGCTGACGCATGAACGGCGGCTGAGTGCCCTGGGCCCTGGAGGTCTGAACAGAAAACGCGCCGGGTTTGAAGTTCGCGATGTTCACATCTCGCATTACGGCCGAATTTGTCCGATTGAAACACCGGAAGGTACAAACATTGGGTTGATTTCGAGTCTTGGAATTTTTGCCAAGGTCGATGACTACGGATTCCTGATCACGCCGTACCGCAAGGTGACCGAAGGTAAAGTGACTGACGAAGTGGTCTGGTTGCGGGCGGATGAGGAAGCTTTTGGTCATGTGGCGCCGGCAGACACCCCGATCGTGAACGGGGAGCTGCAGGATGATCTGGTTCTGGCTCGCTACAAGAGTGATGTGGTCTGGGTTCCCAAAGAGCGAGTCCAGTTCACCGACGTGGCGCCGTGTCAGATGGTGGGAGTATCTGCTGGATTGATTCCATTTCTGGAGCACGACGACGCTAACCGTGCGTTGATGGGTTCCAACATGCAGCGGCAGGCAGTGCCGCTGCTGATCCCGGAAAGGCCGGTCGTCGGTACGGGGATGGAAGACTGCGTCGCGCAGCATTCAGGTATGCTGCTGCGAGCGGAAAAAGCCGGCACGATTACGTATGTCGACGCAACATGCATTGAGGTTGACGGACGGCGGTTCCCGCTTCGAAAGTTTGTTCGGTTGAATGAACGGACGTGTCTGAATCAGAAGCCCATTGTATCCGTTGGTGAGAAGGTTCGAGCCGGACAGTTGTTGTGTGACAGTGCAGCAACAAAAGGCGGCACTCTGGCACTGGGGCGCAACGTTCTTGTGGCGTTCATGTCGTGGGAGGGTTACAACTTCGAAGACGCCATTATTCTGTCAGAACGTCTGGTGAAGGAAGACGTCTACACGTCGATCCACCTGGACGAATTTGATGTCGAGATTCGTGAAACGAAGCTCGGTCGTGAAGAGTTTACGCGGGACATTCCCAACGTCAGCGAAAAGGCTCTGCATCAGCTTGACGAGGACGGCATTGTCCGAATTGGTACTCGCGTTCACCCGGGTGACATTCTGGTCGGAAAGGTTTCGCCGAAGGCGAAGTCGGAGCTGACTCCCGAAGAAAAGCTGCTGCACGCGATCTTCGGGCGGGCCGGCGAAGATGTTAAGAATGAGTCTCTTGAGGTGCCCAGCGGCGTCGGGGGCATTGTCATCCACACGGAAAAATTTTCTCGCCGGATGAGCCTGTCTGAACTTGAGCGAAAGAAGTTTGAGGACAATCTCAAGGAAGTCGAGGCGGATGGTGATGTTCGGATTGCTGAGGCGTTTCGTGTGTTCGCCAAGTCTTTGAAGGAAAAACTCGGACAACCGCTCACTGATCCGGATGGTCGGGATATGGGCACTCTGGACGAGAACCGGGCCGTCGCTGAATTCGCTCGCGGATTTATGGCGTATTTTGAAGGGCTGGACATCCGCAGCGCTCAGAAGAAGACAGGGGCCCGAAAGCTTCTGAAGGAAGAATGGCCGGCCGTCGAATTACTTATTGACGAAGAAAACCATCGCCTGAACAGCCTGAAACGCGGAGACGAACTTCCGAGCGGCGTGCTGCAGATGGTGAAAGTTTATGTTGCTTCAAAACGGCATATCTCTGTGGGCGACAAGATGGCGGGTCGGCACGGCAATAAAGGGGTGATCTCCAAAGTGCTGCCGGTTGAGGATATGCCGTATCTGGAAGACGGCACATCCGTTGACATTATTCTCAATCCTCTGGGGGTTCCAAGCCGCATGAACGTGGGGCAGATTCTGGAAACTCACCTGGGCTGGGCTGCGGGTAAGATGGGCTATCGGGCGATCTGTCCTGTCTTTGACGGGGCCTCGGAAGAGGAAATTCGGGCGGCTCTCCGGGAAGCAGAGCTTCCCGAGGAAGGCAAGGCCCATCTGCGTGATGGACGAACAGGTGAAGTGATGGAGCAGAAAACGACCGTCGGTCGGATCTACATGCTCAAGCTTCATCATCTTGTGGATGACAAGGTTCATGCGCGAGCGACCGGCCCGTACTCGCTGATTACGCAGCAGCCACTTGGCGGCAAAGCCCGCTTCGGAGGTCAGCGGTTTGGGGAAATGGAAGTTTGGGCTCTGGAAGCCTATGGAGCTGCCTACATTCTGCAGGAACTATTGACTGTGAAGAGTGACGATGTCGAAGGTCGCACCAAGATCTACGAATCGATGGTTAAGGGTGAGAACACACTTGAGGCCGGCACCCCAGCCAGCTTCGACGTACTCAATAACGAGATTCGCGGCCTGTGCCTGAATCTTCAGCTGGAGAAGTCCGGTCAATAGTCCGGACCTCACCGCGCACAGCCGCGATGGTCGGCGGTGCAAAGTGTGTCGTTAGTTTAAGCGTGTATTTTTGCGACGATCGGTCACTTCGATCGTTGAAGTTCTAAACATCAGGTGTTGAGGAGTCAGGACGTGAGCGTAAGTGAAACCACTTTCGATCGAGTCAACGATTACGCGGCTGTACGCATTGGCCTTGCGAGTCCTCACGACATTCGTAGCTGGTCCTTTGGTGAAGTCAAGAAGCCGGAAACGATCAATTATCGAACGTATCGGCCGGAACGTGACGGGCTTTTCTGCGAACGGATTTTCGGTCCTGAGAAGGACTGGGAGTGCGCCTGCGGAAAATACCGCGGTATGAAGTATAAGGGGATGATCTGCGATCGCTGCGGCGTCAAGGTCACTCACAGTCGTGTGCGTCGTAAGCGCATGGGACATATCGAACTGGCGGCGCCAGTCGTTCACATCTGGTTCTTCAAGTCGATGCCCAGTCGGCTGGGGGCGATGTTGAACATGAAGACGACGTCTCTGGAGAAGGTTGTCTATTTTCAGGACTATGTTGTCATCGATCCCGGGGAAACGCCCCTGACGCAGTGCCAGATGCTGACCGAAGATGAAGCTCGTCAGGCACGTCGGGACTTCGGAGAAGACGCATTTGAAATCGGGATGGGTGCGGAAGCCATCAAGAAGCTTCTGCTGCAAATGAAACTGGTTGAGGCTTCTGAAGATCTGCGCGGAAAACTCGCGACCACGAAGAGTCAGTCCACAACGAAGGACCTGATTAAGCGGCTGAAGATCATTGAAGCTCTGCGTGACAGTGATAATCGCCCCGAGTGGATGGTGCTGGACGTGATCCCCGTTATTCCTCCGGATTTGCGGCCGCTCGTTCTGCTCGATTCCGGCAACTTCGCCACCAGCGACCTGAATGACCTTTATCGTCGTATCATCAATCGCAACAACCGTCTGAAAAAGTTGTGTGACCTGAACGCGCCTGAAGTCATCGTTCGCAACGAAAAGCGAATGCTGCAGCAGTCAGTCGACGCATTGTTTGATAATAACCGATGCAAGCGACCGGTTCTTGGTTCGTCTAATCGACCGCTGAAGTCGCTGACGGACATGATCAAAGGAAAGCAGGGGCGTTTCCGTGAAAACCTGCTGGGGAAACGTGTTGATTATTCTGCCCGAAGTGTGATCGTCGTGGGCCCGGAATTGAAACTGCACCAGTGCGGGCTGCCTAAGAAAATTGCTCTGGAGTTATTCCAGCCGTTTGTGATCCGGCGCCTGAAGGAATTGGGCCATGCCGACACGATTAAAAGCGCCAAACGGATGCTGGAACGTCGCGACGAGGATGTTTGGGACATTCTTGATGAAGTGATTCGCAATCATCCGGTTCTCTTGAACCGAGCTCCAACGCTTCACCGAATCGGCATTCAGGCATTCGAGCCGGTGTTGGTGGAAGGTAACGCGATTCGTCTGCATCCGCTGGCCTGCAAGGGCTTCAATGCAGATTTCGACGGCGACCAGATGGCCGTGCATCTTCCGCTTTCCATCGAAGCGCAGGTCGAGGCGACCACGTTGATGATGTCCACCCATAACATTTTCAGTCCCGCCAACGGTGATCCCATCATTACTGCGTCGCAGGACATCGTGATGGGATGTTACTACCTGACAATGATGCGAGAAGGTCACCTCGGTGAGGGCATGGTGTTTGCCTCCGCTGAAGAAGTCTTTATGGCTTTCCAGCTGGGCAAGGTGTCACGACATGCCACCATCAAAGTTCGACTGCCTCAGGGCAAGCGTCTTAAGGGTGACGGTGTTAAGACGTATAAGCAGGGCGGTCTGGTCGAAACGTCTCCTGGCCGCGTCATGTTCAACGATGTGCTGCCCGAAGGTATGGCGTACTATAACCTCACGACTCGCAGCAAGGATCTCGCGCGTGTAATTTCGGACTGTCACCTTGACCTGGGTCGGCGTGCCACAATTGATCTTCTGGATCGCATGAAGAAATGCGGGTTCCAGGCGTCAACGGAGAGTGGTCTTTCTTTCGGGGCAAGTGACCTGAGTACAGCGCCGAATAAGGAGGACGTGATTGCGGAAGGTGAAAAGAAAGTTCTGAAACTGATGAAGAACTTTCAGAGAGGCCTGATTACTGAAAAAGAACGGTACAACAACGTTCTGGACATCTGGACCCATGCCGGTAAAGAGATTACCGACAGCATGATGAACCAGTTGGAACACGATGTTCGTGATGAAGGTAGGTACGTTAATCCAATCTACCTGATGGCGAGCTCGGGGGCTCGAGGTGGTGTGGGACAGATTCAGCAGCTTGCCGGAATGCGAGGCCTGATGGCCAAGCCGAGCGGTGAGATCATTGAGACGCCGATCAAGTCAAATTTCCGTGAAGGTCTGTCGGTACTTGAGTATTTCAGCTCAACGCACGGTGCTCGCAAAGGTCTGGCGGACACGGCTCTCAAGACGGCGGACAGTGGTTACCTTACGCGAAAACTGGCCGACATCTGCCAGAATATGGTGATCACGATGCACGACTGCGGCACGACCAAGGGGTTGACGCGCGGCGTTGTTTATCGTGGCGAAAACGTTGAAGTGGGTCTGGCTGATGCAATTCGAGGTCGCGTCAGTCGTACCAACATTGTCAACGCCATCACCGATGAAGTCATCGTTCAGGAAGATGAGCTCATTACGGTTGAAAAGTCTCGCAAGATCGAAGAGATGGGGCTGGAACGGATTCAGGTTCGTAGTCCGATGACGTGTAATTCCAAGCTGGGTCTGTGTCAGCTCTGTTACGGCATGGACCTGTCAACCGGCGACATGGTGGAGCAGGGGCTGGCGGCCGGAATTATCGCAGCACAGAGTATCGGTGAGCCTGGTACTCAGCTGACGATGCGTACGTTCCACATTGGCGGTGTGGCACAAATGGGTACGGAAGAAAGCGAATTACGTGCCAAACGTGGTGGACGAATTCGCTTCACACGCATCCGCAGCGTAATGAATTCTGATGGTAAGCCCGTCGTTCTGGGGCGCAATGGTGAGATCAGCATTGTTGACACCAAAGGTCGGGAAGTTGAAAAGCAAACCGTGCCTAATGGTGCGATTCTTCAAGTCAAAGAGGACGACACCGTCGCAGACGGGGTCGTGTTGTGTAACTGGGATCCTCACGCCGTACCGATCATCTCACAGGTCGGCGGAAAAGTAAGGCTCGACGACTGTGTCGAGGGACAGACCATCCGCACTGAGAAAGAGGCATCCGGAAATATTCAGCGGACGATTACGGAACATCGCGGAGGCCTGCACCCGCAGGTCATCGTTGAGGACGGTGCCGGTCAGATTCTGGACTTCTACTATCTGCCGGAAGGTGCAACCGTGCTGGTTCACGATGGCGATCCGATTTCGTCCGGTTTCGTCGTTGCCAGGACACCTCGTGACGCTGCGGGAACTCAGGACATCACCGGTGGTCTACCACGCGTTACAGAACTGTTCGAAGCCCGTAGTCCGAAGGATCCGGCCGTCGTGGCAGAGATCAACGGTGAAGTTGAGTTGCTCGCGGAAAAGAAGCGTGGCAAAAGAATTGTTCTCGTTCGCGGAGAAGACGGCACCGAGATCGAACACGTCATTCCTCACGGGAAGCAGCTTCTTGTTCATCAGGGCGATATCGTGATCGCAGGCGACGCTCTTGTTCGAGGTCCGCTGGTGCCGGAGGATATCCTTCGAGTCAGCGGTCCGGAGGAAGTGCAGCAGTACCTGTTGCATGAAATTCAGAACGTCTATCGCGCTCAGCGTGTGGAAATTGACGACAAGCACATAGAAATCGTGATTGCCCAGATGCTGCGGAAGATCAAGATTTCCAGTGTCGGTGATACAGATCTTCTGCCGGGTGTGCTGATCGATAAATTCGAACTGCAGCGTGTCAACGAGGAACTGCAGTCGACCTGTCGGATTACAGATCCGGGAGATACCGAATACGAAATCGATGACATGGTGCCTCTGCCTGAGGTTGAAGAAGTGAATGCTGAGGTTGCGAAGCCAGCAAAGTTCACGACTCCTCGACCCGCCAATGCGATTCCTCAGCTGCTGGGTATCACAAAAGCCTCTGTGCAGAGTGAAAGCTTTATCTCCGCGGCCAGTTTCCAGGAAACGACAAAAGTGCTGACAGAAGCAGCTCTTGGTGGTCGGGTGGATAACCTTGTGGGGCTCAAGGAGAATGTTATTCTCGGACATCTGATTCCCGCAGGAACCGGGTTCCACAATCATCAGGAGTCACACGTTCGCATTCATGATGACGCGATTCGTGAGCAGGAGGAGGCGAAGGCTCGTATCATGGCGGCTCGCGATGTTATGATGTCGGACGCCGATCTGATGGCTCGCCGTGCTGCCGATAATGATGACAATCGTCCCAGAGCTCCTTCTCTGGCCGATTTGACACCCGATGATTGAGTTCTCTCAGGGATAGGATATTTTTCCCGGAGAGCTTTCACGGCAGCGTTGTCCTGTGCGACGCTGCCCGAAGCGTGGAATTAAATTGATTGCCACAACGCAAGGTTGACGATCAATCTAAGCACCGGTAGAGTGCCCGGTTCGTTTCCATTTTGCTGATTTCTGACGTTAAAGTTCAGGTTCATGCCGACAATTAATCAACTGGTTCGAAAGCCGCGCAAGCAGCAAAAACGCAAGAATACGACGCCGCTCCTGGAGGGGTGTCCGCAAAAGCGTGGTGTTTGTCTGCAGGTGAAGACGGTTACTCCGAAAAAGCCGAACTCGGCTCTTCGAAAGGTGGCTCGTGTCCGCCTTTCAAACGGAAAAGAATGTACCGCATACATTCCTGGTGAAGGTCACAACCTGCAGGAACACTCCATTGTGGTTGTTCGTGGCGGTCGTGTTCGCGACTTGCCAGGTGTTCGATATAAGGTGATTCGGGGCGTTCTCGATACACTGGGCGTGGGTGACCGCCGTCAGGCACGCAGTCGTTACGGGGCCAAACGGCCTAAATAATCCGCACAGCAATAACAAATCTGATACTCCGACATGGTCAAAAAATTCACAGCCAGTGCTCAGCAGTTGAAACCGGATACTCGGTTTGACTCAAAGTTGCTGTCGAAATTCGTCAACTGCCTGATGTACGATGGCAAAAAGAGCGTGGCAACACGGGTGGTGTACGACGCGCTCGATATAATTCAGAAGCAGTTGCCGGATGAAGATCCGCTGGACGTGTTCGTCACGGCTGTTGAGAACGTCAAGCCGGCAATTGAGGTGCGGTCCAAGCGTGTTGGTGGAGCCACCTATCAGGTGCCGACGCCTGTGAGTCCGAAGCGTCAGCAGGCACTGTCGATTCGCTGGATTTTGGAGGCGGTTCGGGGTCGTAAGGGGCGTCCGGTTGGTCGCTCACTGTCCGATGAGTTGCTGGCGGCGTATCGACGTGAAGGTAACGCCATGACAAAACGAGAAAATGTGCATCGTATGGCGGACGCGAACAAGGCGTTTGCTCACTTCGCATGGTAACCCAGCCGGTTCACGCTTTCGCGTGACAGACCCAACTTATTCGCCAGACAGGTTTCCCTGTTTGGCGTTTTTTTATGCCCGCATATGGGGCCCGTAACAATGACTCGATCAATTGATGGAATTCGAAACATTGGCATTATTGCGCATATCGATGCCGGTAAAACCACGACGACAGAACGGATTTTGTATTACACCGGCGCCTCCTATCGCATGGGTAATGTGGACGACGGAACGACTCAGACGGATTTCGATCCCGAAGAGGCAGAGCGCGGAATAACGATTTACTCGGCGGCCGTGACCTGCGAATGGAATGATCACACGATTAACATCATTGACACTCCCGGGCATGTTGATTTTACAGCCGAAGTGGAGCGCAGTCTTCGAGTTCTTGACGGAGCTGTCGTGATTTTCAGTGCGGTTGAAGGGGTCGAGGCTCAGAGTGAAACCGTTTGGCGGCAGGCTGATCATTACGAAGTTCCGCGTTTTTGTTTCGTTAATAAGATGGACCGGATTGGGGCCGACTTCGATCAGGTTCTGCAGGCTATGCGCAACCGGCTCAAAGCGACCCCCCTGGCTGTTCAGATACCCATTGGTCAGGGGCCTGCCACCAATGCGGACGGATTTCGGGGCGTCATTGATCTTTTGACAATGAAAGCCATGTACTGGGATGACGAGTCTCGAGGAGCAGAGTTCCGGACCGAGGAAATTCCTGCAGGCCTGGCCGATGACGCCGAGTTAATGCGTTCCGAACTGCTCGATTCGCTTTCGGACGTCGATGAAGAGCTGATGGAAGCGCATCTTGAAGAGCAGGATGTCTCCCGGGATCTGATCATTCGGGCTCTGCGGACCGGGACAATTTCCGGTCTGTTTCAGCCGGTGCTGTGCGGCTCGTCATTGGACTATATTGGCGTTCAGCCCGTGCTGGATGC
This sequence comes from Fuerstiella sp., assembly GCA_029247265.1. GTDB lineage: Bacteria > Planctomycetota > Planctomycetia > Planctomycetales > Planctomycetaceae > Fuerstiella. The sequence continues at coordinate 6,338 of JAQWLN010000126.1, read as the reverse complement.
GGTTGCCGAGTTGCTTCCGAGTCCGCTTGACCGGCCAGCTGTGGTGGGCATTGATACATCCGCGAAGGCCGATGGCAAGCAGGTGTCTCGAAAAGCGACCACTAATGAGCCGGTTTCCGTGCTGGTCTTCAAGATTCAGTCGGATAACCACGGTGACCTGTATTTTGCTCGCGTGTATTCCGGGGTGCTCAAGAGCAACTCTCGGCTGCTGAACCCCCGCACAAAGAAAAAGGAACTGATCACTCAATTGTGGCACATTCAGTCGGATTCACGCGAGAAGGTGCAGCGTGTGGAGGCCGGTGACATTTGTGGCATTGTGGGCCCCAAAGATACAGGGACCGGAGACACGCTCTGCGATCCGCAGAAGCCGATCGCCCTGGAACAGATTCGCTTTCCGGATACGGTAATCTCTATGGCAATCGAGCCGGAATCGAGTGCCGACCGTAAGAAACTGGTCGAAGTGCTGGACAAACTGCAGCGGCAGGATCCGACATTCACTTCAAAGACAGACGAAGAAACGGGGCAAACGATCGTCAGTGGAATGGGCGAGTTGCACCTGGAAGTAGTCCGTCATCGTATGGAACGCGACTTTCGAATGAAGGTCAGAGTTCACAAGCCGCGGGTCAGCTACCGTGAAAAACTTGGTGCCCCTATTACTGTGAACGCTGAATTTGACGTAACGACTCCTGCAGGGGCACTGTTTTTTGGGCTCGATGTTACGGCCGAGGAGTTCACTGAAGGCGAATCCCCGATAACGGTTTCGTATAAACTCAAACCTGGGATGCTGCCCGAGTCATTGAAAAAGATATTGCTGGAGTCTCTCGAGGCTGAGGCAAATGGTGGCGGCAAAGACGGGTATCCGATGATGAGCCTGCGATTAAAAGTAAATAAGGTGAGCTACCGCGAGGGCGAAACGACCGATACTGCAGTGATGTCTGCTGTTTCGCAGGCCTTCAATAAGGTCTTGCAACAGGGGAAATTCCTGTTGATGGAACCCATCATGGCGCTGGAGGTGGTCACTCCTGAAGATTTCCTGGGAAATATACAGTCCGACTTGAACTCTAGGCGTGCGATGATTGTAGACTCCGACCGTCGTGGTGATCTGTGCGTCTTGAACGCGGAGGTCCCACTTATTGAGATGTTTGGGTACTCTACGCAGATTCGAAGCTTGTCTCAGGGCAGGGCATCCTACTCAATGGAGCCATGTCGGTACTCTGAAGCACCAGCAGGCTCAACTCGATAGTGACGCTGACCGATAATCTGCGAAACACTCTCGAAACTGTTGATCGAGTCGTTGACAGATGGTGTCGACATCCCTAACATGTTCGATTCCCCGTTTCGGGGTGACGCAAATTTTACGTAAACTCTTTGGTGAAGGTGACTTGCGGTGGCTGCGGGCGAAGAAAGTATCCGAATTCGGATGGAAGCATACGACCATTCGGTGCTGGATCAGTCTGCGGCAGATATTGTCGACACTGCAAAGCGCACGGGAGCCATTGTGCACGGCCCGATACCGCTGCCGACTCGGATGGAGCGGTACACGGTGCTTCGGAGCCCTCATATTGATAAGAAGTCGCGTGAGCAGTTCGAGATTCGGACTCATAAGCGACTGATTGATATCTGTCAGCCTACTGGTAAGACGATTGATGCTTTGAATAAGCTGTCGCTTCCCGCTGGTGTTGATATCAAGATTAAGGCAACTGCGACTGCCTGATTTGGCGATGTTGTGGTTGTTGACGCTTGTTGATCCTGCTACGCGTGTGGCGGTGTCCTTTTTTTTGACGTTCAGCGCACGGGTGCTGCACTATGCCTGTTGGTCTGCTTGGTAAAAAAGTCGGAATGACTCAGGTTTACAACGCCGATGGTGTTGTTGTTCCTGTGACTGTGATTGAGGCTGGGCCGTGCGTTGTGACGCAGGTTCGGACCTTGGGTCGCGATGGGTATGATGCTGTTCAGTTGGGGTTTGGTGACAAGCCTCGTCGGTTGGCGTCTCGCGCTGCTCGTGGGCACGTTGCGGATATTTCCGGGCGTCGTCAGAAAGAGCGGGCGGCTGCTGGTGTTGAGGCGGCGGCAAAGCCAAACTGTGAGCCGAAGACATTTGTTCGTGAGTTTCGGTGTGAGGATGCCTCGCACGGAATGGAAGTGGGGCAGTCTCTGGCGGCTGACTCTGTTGCGGGCTGGAAGTATCTTGATGTGATTGCAACGTCGAAGGGCCGCGGTCATGCGGGGGTTATGAAGCGTCATAACTTCAGCGGGCAACGTGCGACTCACGGTGTTAAGCGTGTTCATCGTCATGGTGGGTCGATTGGTCAGAGTGCTGATCCGGCTCGGGTGATGCGGGGGACGCGGATGCCGGGTCGTTATGGCGGTAAGAGGATTACGGTTCGGAATCTTAAAGTGGTTCGGGCTGACGCGGAAAATAACATGTTGCTTGTTGAGGGCGCCGTTCCGGGGCCGAATGGCGGCTACGTTGTCTTGCGGCATTCTGCTAAGAATCGGAATTAGGTGAGGATATGATTAGCGTTCCGATCAGAGACGCCGCAGGTGGTGAGGCGGGTGCCTACGAGTTTGATCCCGCCGAGCTGGTGAAGGGTGAGATTAATCGTCAGCTGCTGCATGATGCGGTTGTGATGTATGAAGCGAACCGTCGAGTGGGTACTGCGCAGACAAAGTCTCGTGGGATGGTTCAGGGTAGTACTAAGAAGCTGTTTCGTCAGAAAGGGACGGGGCGTGCACGAGCTGGCAATGCTCGAACGCCTGTTCGTCGTGGCGGCGGTCATGCCTTTGGTAAGAAGCCTCGGGATTTTGGCTATCGCCTGCCCCGGAAGGCTGTTCGTAGTGCAACAAAGATGGCGTTGCTTAGTAAGTTTCAGGATGGTCAGGCGGTTGTGCTGGATGACTGGAAGTGTGACGCTCCCCGGACAAAGTCCGTTGTGACGGCGTTGAAGGCATTGGGTGTTGATGGTTCATCCGTGTTGATCACGACTGACGGTGTTGATCAGAATGTGTATAAGTCGGCTAGGAATGTTGCTGGTGTGCAGGTCGTGCCGGCGTCGGATTTGAATGCTTACTCGCTGTTGCGGAATCGCAATTTTGTGGTGACGGTGTCGGCAATGGATAGTCTTCTTGGACGCACGGCAGAGGTGTCGGCGTAATGGGTGGCAAGGTGTCTGAAAAGAAAACCGGCGTTCAGCTTGAATCGCACATGGTTATCCGGCGTCCGCTGGTGACTGAAAAGGGTGTGCATGCATCCGAGCGGTTGAATGCGTACACGTTTGAGATTCATCCGCTGGCAACGAAGGCTGATGTGAAAAAGGCAGTCGAGCATCTTTGGGATGTTCGTGTTGCTGACGTCCGCACGCAGAATCGAATGGGCAAGCCTCGGCGTGCTCGGGTGGCGTTAGGGCGGACAAAGGGTTGGAAAAAGGCGATTGTGAAGTTGCACGACGAAGATCGAATATCGTTCTTTTAGGTTGTATTTTGTTGGTTCAGATTAATTCTGCTCGCAGGATTGTGTAATGGGTATTCGATTTTATAAGCCGGTGACTCCTGGGCGGCGTGGTGCGTCTGTCTCGGATTTCGCTGAGATCACGGATCGCAAGAAGCGTCCCGAAAAGTCCCTGACCGTGCGCAAGAAGAAGACTGGCGGTCGGAATAACCAGGGGAAGATTACGGCTCGGCACCGTGGCGGTGGGCATAAGCGGCTGTATCGGATTATTGATTTCAAGCGAAGAAAAGATGATGTTGTCGGGACGGTGACTCATATTTAGTACGATCCAAATCGGTCTTGTCGTATTGCTCTGGTGCAGTATGACGACGGTGAAAAGAGATATATTCTGGCTCCGGAAGGGCTGGCGGCTGGGGCGAAGGTTCAGAGCGGGGAATCCGTTGAGCCGGTTGTTGGTAACTGCATGCCGTTAAGTGCTATTCCGCCCGGGACGGATGTTCATAATATTGAAATGCAGCCGGGCCGGGGTGGTCAGCTTGTTCGAAGTGCTGGCACTCGCGCGGTGTTGAACGCCCGTGAGGGGCGATGGGCTCAGGTGACTCTGCCCAGTGGTGAGGTTCGGCGTTTGCCTGGCCAGTGTCGGGCGACAATTGGTGTGATCGGGAATTCCGAGCACAGTAGTATCGTCTATGGCAAGGCGGGGCGTCGTCGCTGGCTCGGTTGGCGGCCTCATGTGCGTGGGACGTGTATGAATCCGGTGGCTCATCCGATGGGTGGTGGTGAAGGTCGCAATTCGGGTGGTCGTCACCCGTGTAGTCCAACCGGAAAGCCGGCGAAGGGTGGTCGTACGCGAACAAAGCGTAAAGCCTCCAGTAAGGCGATTATTCGCCGGCGGCGGTCGCGGCGGGATGGTGAAGTGAAGGTTTGAGTCTGGCTGGTACAGGTGGTTTTTGAGTGGGTCACTCCGGTTGTGGGTTGACTTGACGTTTGTTGCGGCGATGTCGCATTGGCATGGGATTCTGATTCATGGGTCGATCGCTCAAAAAAGGGCCGTATGTTGACGCCAAGCTGCTGAAGAAGGTCGAGAAGCAGAATATGGCTGGCCATAAGGAGCCGGTGAAAACCTGGGCTCGGGCGTCTACGATATCTCCGGAGTTCGTGGGGCATACGTTTTTAGTACATAATGGTCGCGCACATCTGAATGTGTACGTGACGGAAGATATGGTGGGACTCAAGCTGGGCGAGTTTGCTCCGACGCGGACATTTCGTGGTCACGGGGCACGGGGTAAAGGTAAGTAGTCGTTATGGGTCTTATTAAAGCTACTCATCGTCACGCACGCATTTCAGCGACCAAAGTTCGTCCGTTTGCAGACCTCATCCGGGGGATGTCGGCGGCCGAGGGGGTTGAAGCGCTTCGTTATGTTCCTAACCGTGGTGCTCGTTTTCTTGAGAAGGTACTCAAGAGTGCGGTCGCAAATGCGGAGGATCGTGGTGTTCGGAATTCCGAGCGTCTGAAGATCAGCGAATGCCGTGTGGATGGTGGGCCTATGTTCAAGCGAGTGCGTCCGCGTGCTCGCGGTATGGCATTTCTGGTTCGGCGACGTACTGCTCACATTCATGTTGGAGTGGACGCGCCGGAGTTGGGGTAGTGTTGTTTTCAGCGTCGTGGTGCGAGCTCGAACCAGTGAGTTGGCGTCCTGTGATCGCAGAGTTCGATCGGCACGGTCGAGTTGTCGGGGGAGTCTGACGACGAACCTGAGTAATACAGATTGGTTTCAAAAGAGGTTGTTACGATGGGTCAGAAGGTCAGGCCGACGGGTTTTCGGGTCGGTGTTATGGAGAATTGGCGAAGTCGGTGGTATGCACCGAAGCGCGAGTTCGGCGACCTTTTGCTGGAAGATTTTAAGATTCGGCGATACGTCGCAAGCAAGTATCAGTTCGCTGAGATTGCTAAGGTTGAAATTGAACGGACTCGCGATCAAGTCATTGTGCATCTGTTTACGGCCCGTCCCGGTGTGATTATTGGTCGCAAGGGACAGGAAGTGGACCGGTTGAAGGGTGATCTTGAGGAGTTGACCGGTCGGCGAATGGACTTGAAGATCGTTGAGATTGGTAACGCGAATCGAAACGCAAAGCTGGTGGCAGACAAGGTCGCTCAACAACTTTCTAAACGCGGTAGCTTTCGGCGAGCCATCAAGAAAACACTGGACGAAGTGATGAGTTCCGGTGTGCATGGAATCAAGATCGAGATGTCGGGCCGCCTTGGTGGTTCCGAGATGTCTCGTAAGGAAAAAGCGAGCCGTGGGTCGATCCCGTTATCGACGTTGCGGCGGCATGTGGATTATGGGTTCTCAAAGGCCAAGACTTCCCAGGGGATTATTGGCGTTAAAGTTTGGATCGACCTGGGCGACTATTCGGACGAGGAGGCTGGCGATGGCGTTAATGCCAAGACGGGTCAAGCATCGAAAAAGCCAAAGAAGACGTATAAAAGGTGATGCCCATAAGGGCAACACTGTTGTTTTTGGTGAGTGGGGGCTGCAGTCGATGCAGCAGGGCCACGTCAGTGCGCAGACAATTGAGGCGTGTCGTATTGCTGCGACTCAGTATGTGCGTGGAATTGGTAAGGTTTATATTCGGATCTTCCCTCAGAAGTCTGTGACTTCGCGCCCGCTCGAAACTCGAATGGGTAAGGGGAAAGGTGAGCCGGATCGATGGGTTGCCATCGTGAAGCCTGGGACTGTTCTGTTTGAGTTAGCCGGTGTGGACCGAGATGGTGCGCGAGACTGTTTTAACAGGGTTGCACACAAGCTTCCGGTTAAGGTTCGTCTTGTCGGCCGTCGGCCGGTCGTTGAGTAATTGAGTTTGTTGGGGTGGTGAGATGTCGAAGGCG
>JAQWLN010000019.1 GCA_029247265.1 Fuerstiella sp. | reverse complement strand
CGGCTACGACCGAAAGACACGCTTTCGAGACATCACTGACGGAACGTCGAACACGATCATGATCACGGAAACGAACGATGTTGATATTCCATGGGCCGCCGGAGTTCGGACTCTGAAATCTCTCACACAGGAACCGTATGTCAACGGACCGGACGGCATTGGCAGCCCGACACCCGGTGGCTGCAATGTCCTGATGGCTGATGGTTCCGTCCGTTTTATCTCTGAGGACATCGACCCGGAAATGATGCGCCGCCTGGCCGCAATGGCGGACGGTAAGGTGGTCGGTTTCTGAGTGCCGGTCCGCTGCCGCGCAGGCCGTCTCAGATCAATAGAAGGCGGTGGCCAGCCGGCGGCGGTAGTCGGACGCCTGCTGTGATTTTGGCCCCATTGCTGAAAGGACGGCGACCATCGCCTCTTTGGCCTTGTCGCGAACTTCCGTTCGATCGTTTGCAATGACCGTCAGCAGCATGTCGCAGGCTTCATCGAATCGTTTATCAATGCACAGTGCTTCGGCAAGTCGGATCTGCAACTCCGTGTCGTCCGGGGCAGACTGCAATGCTTCACGCGCTGCCGTGGTTCCGCCGGATTCTTCCACGTTCTCTCGCAGGGCCAGTTGAGTCTTTAGTTCCTCGGCTTCAGGTTCCAGAAATCCACGGGTTTCCAGCTGGTCAATGATCTCTTTGCATTCCTGCTCACGATCCAGAGTCAACAGAACGCGGGCATGAGCGATACTGAACTGTGGAGTGTTACCATCAAATTCCACTGCTGAACGAAGACTGGCTTCGGCGGTCTCCAGCTCTCCGGCACCTTCATGGGCCAGTCCCGCGTTGTAGGCTTCCATCGCCGGAGAGGGAAGAAATGACTCCAGCCACTCACGCAGTTGCGGTTCCGGCTGAACTCCGGGTAGCTGACTTGCCGGCTGGCCGTCGATCATGGCGATAACGAACGGTATCGACTGAACGCCGAATGCGCCCGCAATCTCGGGCAACTCATCCACATTGATCTTCATCAGTATGAATCGACCATCGAATTCGATGGCCAGTTTCTCCAGCAGGGGCATCAGCTGCTGACAGGGACCACACCACTCTGCCCAGAAATCCACAACCACCGGGCAACTCATCGATTGTTCAACAACGTCTTTTTTAAATGTCTCCGTCGTGGTTGTGCGGATCCACTGGCTTTCCTGACTCATTCCAAACCTCAAATTTCAACGATTGTTCTCAAATACCAGCGATACTTCAGCACGGCCGCATCTGCAGCCACGTCCTGCGTCGGCAGGTGAGTCCGATGTCCAATAGCTCTGGACGTGATGAAGATATGAATGCCGCAAAGATACCTGACACAAGGACGCACCTGGCGAAGTGACCTGAGGCACTGATTCTCCGGGCCAGCCACGACTGTACTCGAAGTCTGTTGGTTTCACGAGAGACTAACGTGCCGGGGACAGGTATTTGTGGTGCAAAAAACCAGAACGGCAGTTACCTGACGAACGGAGATCGAAGAATCTCATTCCCGTCTATGACGGGACGGATTCATGAATGCATAGCTATCATTAACAATGGGAGATAAGAACCCCTGCAAAACGCGTCAGGCACGCTCTTCACAACTTCGCGACACGATTATGGCAGGACTGTTGGCGGGTGCAACGTGCACAAATGCGATCAAAAAAGAAGAGTCCCGGTCTCTTAAAGAAACCGGGACTCTTGATTCTGCTTCGTCTCATTCGGCGCTGGCAGGCCAGTCAAATGACGCCAGCGGACTTGCATTAACGCACCACGCTGCCGTATCGAACCGGTGATCGTGGTGTGACACCATATGAAACTCTACGAATCGGCACGACGTTTTGCTGAGCGCTGGGAATGACTGGTGCCACCATGCCCTGAATTGGATATTCATGGTCTCCAGCAACATCACCGGCGGGATGTGGAGTAGCAACGTTTGGAGTTGCCTGGTAAATCGTCGGATTGCCGTAGACTGTCGGCGAACTCATCACGGGAGCCGTTGTCGGAGCGTAGGCAGCAGCTGCCGGGGCAGGCGCAATGTTATAAGTTCCCGCGACTGGATAATTGACTCCACCACCAAAAGACGGTGCATATGCGGCGGTCGTATTCTGATAGGCCGGAATCGCTGCCTGGCGGTATTGAGTCTGATAGGTGGTCTGAGGCACGTACTGAGTCACCGCTCGATAGGTGGTGACCGGCACCTGAACAGCGGTGAGTGCCGGCTGCTGAGGGATAACACTTGTGCAGTTGCAAGCGGGAGCAGCCGTCGGATAATTCATAATCGGCGCCTGCGGTGTGTAGCCGCCTCTGTACGCCGGTTGATACCCGCCATATCCATAGCCCCCATACCCCGGATGGCCGTAGCCATAACCAGCTCCCGCATAGCCTGGGGCGCCGTATCCATAGCCGCAGCCATAAAAACCGAACCATGCGAATGGGTTCAGAATGTAGGGAAGGCAGCAGGCGTTGGCTGTATTCGCAGTCGTACATGCGATGATAAGTGTGGCGACGAACAGCAGAGTCGAACGTTTCATGAGTCTAAGATCCTCATCCCTGAGTCGGCATCCCGAATGGGCGCGTGGCGGGTTTCACGTGGGAAAGTTACCTTTTCAACGTAATCGTCATGACTGGCGTACGAACTTGAGCAAAACCACTAAACTTTGAAGTTTTCCTCAAGTCGTCAACGCAAATCCTTGCCTCAGCAGCAGATCCGTCATTGGATGGATGTCGGATTCCGCCCTGTTTCGTGCGATTTCAACGCCCGCCGTATATATTCCCATTCGCCCATCTGACATTGGCGATTTCATAGTGACACAGGGAAATGATGAAGGAACTACCGGTAATTGCTCGAGCGCAGTCATACGGCAGCACAGTCGCTTTGCGGTCTGATGACGTTGAACGCACCTATAGTGAACTGCTGGATCGTTCGGCGACTCTTGCTGTGGCGGTGCTGAACGGTTCGGACGACCTGAACGAATCGCGTATTGCGTACCTGATACCCACGGGGCTCGACTACGTCACCGTGCAGTGGGCAATCTGGCGAGCCGGGGGCGTCGCTGTGCCGTTGAGCCTGTCGGCAACGGAGCCGGAACTCGATTACGCACTTACTGATTCCACCGCCGATTGTGTCGTCACGACGCGCAGTCTTGCGGAAAGAATCCTCGGTCTTTGTGAACGTCATGATCAGCGTCTGATGGTCGTTGAAGATGTGGGCGACACCGATTGCGGATCGCTGCCATCAGTTGACCCGCAGCGAAACGCCATGATTCTGTACACCAGTGGCACCACCAGCACACCAAAGGGAGTGGTTAGCTCACATCTGAACATTCAGGCCCAGATTGAATCACTGGTTGAAGCATGGAAATGGCAGGCCTCGGACAGCATTCCACTGTTCCTGCCGCTGCACCATATTCATGGCATCATCAACGTGATGTCGTGCGCGCTGTGGTCGGGGGCGACAATCGATACGTTTCCACGCTTCGACATAGACGCAATTTTGAATCGCGTTGCCGAACGAGCGTACTCTGTCTTTATGGCCGTTCCAACGATTTACGTAAAACTGCTTCAGGCGGTAGGTGGTATGGACGCTGGCGAAAAACAGGAAGTCGTATCCGGTTTCGCGGGGATGCGGTTAATGGTTTCGGGGTCAGCGGCACTTCCGGCAACCGTCCACCACGAGTGGACAGAGCTGACCGGGCAGGAACTGCTGGAACGTTATGGGATGACGGAAATCGGCATGGCCCTGTCCAATCCCTACGATGGAGAACGACGACCTGGCAGCGTCGGTGTGCCTCTGCCCGGCGTTGAGGTCCGACTCATGTCGGAATCGGGTGAAGTCGTGGATGCCGAAGACGAACCCGGTGAGATCCAGGTTCGCGGGCCGTCCGTGTTTGTTGAGTATTGGAATCGCCCTGACGTGACGGCCGATTCTTTTTCCGACGGCTGGTTTCGCACGGGGGATATTGCCGTGCGCGAAAAAGGCTACCTGCGCATTATGGGCCGTCAGTCGGTCGATATCATCAAGAGCGGCGGATACAAGTTATCCGCGCTGGAAATCGAGTCGATCCTGCTGCAGCATCCGTCCATTCAGGAATGCGCCGTTGTTGGGGTCCCGGACGACATCTGGGGAGAAGCCGTTGCTGCTGCTGTGGTGCTGCAGGATGCTGAACAGCTCACCAGCGACGACCTGAAAATGTGGTGTGACGATCGCCTTTCACATTACAAGATCCCTAAACGGCTGCGTGTCGTCAGTGGCCTGCCGTGCAATGCGATGGGCAAGGTCACCAAACCCGATGTGCAGGAATTGTTTTAAAGTGCGCACCGCCGCTGGAGCCCTGGTCGCTTCACTCGTCGAGTTGAATACGGAATACTGCGACGTTATGAGTTTTCCCGTACTGTGTCCGATGGCACCGTACCGCTGCGACCTGCTGTTTACACCTCACCTTCCGCCCCCCGAGAAACCATTGAAAAAATGTCGCAATTAACTTTTATCCTTGCTCTTTCGTTATTCATCACCGCTCCGACAGTGCGTGCTGTTGATCGGCATGTCAGGCACGTGGTGCTGGTGAGCGTTGACGGACTTTCTGCAAGCTATCTGACCGATGTGCGTGCAGACATGCCGAATCTTCGATCCATCGCGAAGCAGGGGGTTTCTGCGGAAGGGATGGTCACGACGTTTCCCAGTGTCACGTGGCCGTCGCATACGTCGCTGGTCACAGGAACGTTCCCGGCCCGCCACGGTGTCATTGGAAATTCCGTCTGGAATCGCGAAACGCAGCAGGAGGTCAAGTACATCGGGGACCCGGTACTTACCAAAGATGAAGCCATCCGCGTCCCGACGCTTTATGACATTGCTCATAATGCCGGTCTGTCAACGGCCAGTGTTATCTGGCCGTGTTCGAACGGAGCGTCCACGCTGAACTTTATGATTCCGGATTCGAACAGGACCGAAATCCATGCGCGTTATACAACGCCTGGTTTCGCCGACGAACTGGCCGAAGCTGAGATCGATATTTCCAAACTCGGTGAATGGGGCTGGGGGAAACAGCATTCCACCAACAGAGATATCGTATATACCCAGGTCACCAAGCACCTGTTGACTCAACATAAGGTCGAGTTGATTTTGCTGCATCTGATTACTCCGGACGGTGTGGAACATGGTTACGGCCCCAACACACCGGCTGCGTACCAAGCCGTGGCGGAAAGCGATCAGCGACTGGGCGAGATCTGGGACGCGTTGCAGCAGCCGCCGTTCGCGGGGAATTCAACAATGTTCGTCGTTTCTGACCATGGATTCGCACCCTATGAAAAGTTGATTCGACCAAACGTCGTGCTGAAAGAACTGGGCCTGATTCAGACGGACGAGAAGAGCAAAGTCACACAACGTAGTGCCTGGTGTGTCGCTCAGGGAGGATCGGCCTTTGTCTACATTCTGGACGATGCAAAACGCTCTGAGATTACTGCTACGCTGGCTGACAAACTTGCCGACGTCGAAGGCGTACTGAATGTAATGGGTCCCGGCGAATTCAAGCGACTGGGTGTGCCTGATCCCGGCAGTAATCCGGAAGCCCCGCACCTTGTGTTGACGACCGGCCCGGGCTACTCTTTCGACAACAGCGTTAAGGGGGATGCCGTTGCTGATGCGGGCGGACACAAAGGTTCTCACGGTCACGATCCGCGACCGGACTACATGCACGCGACATTTGTTGCTGCCGGTAAAGGCATCCAATCCGGCACGAAACTGGAAGTCATTAGGAATGTGGACGTTGCCCCGACGATTGCGTATCTGCTCGGCCTGCAAATAGACAGCGATGGTCGCGTTCTTAAAGAAGCACTCACAATACGAGACGACCGTTGAACAATTCCATACGCCTGACCGCAGTGTCATTCTTTATTCTGTCTGCGGTTGTCACTTCTGCCAGTGCTGATGATGAAGCCTTGGAATTGTTTAAGCGTCGGATCACACCAATCCTTCGTTCCACAAATCCGTCCAGCTGTTCTGAGTGGCATCTCAGTGGAGTCGATCTGAAGAACTACATCGGCGACACTCAGGAACAAACATTCGCATCGCTGCGTTCTGCCGGCCTGATCAACATGCAGAAGCCGGACGAATCGAAACTGCTGACATTCATTCACCGCGAACCGAAAAATGCCACACCGGTCAGCCGTAAGGCACGCCAGCAGGAGTTCACGGCATTTCGGGCATGGGTCAGAGCCGCTGTGAAGGATCCAGCAGTGGCGTCCGCGAAAACAGACAGTGATCAGTTGGGGCCAAAGGTCGCATTGGAGGTCATTCGTCACGGTCGACGCGGCCGCGTTGTGGGTTCGTCTATTCAAAACATCTGGTCAGAAATGGGCCGCTGCGTCAATTGTCATTCGCCCGAATTGAACCGGAAGCAAATCGGTCGCAACGGAAAGACTAAAGAAGACGTGGACGCAATTTCATGGATTGTGCTGCGTGATCCCTCTGCTACTCTGCAGAAGCTTGTCGACAGTGGAAACATCGATCTTGAAGATCCCGATGCAAGTCCCGTCCTGGCCAAACCTGTGGGCCTTGAAGAACACGGCGGTGGCCCCAGGTTTGCTGTGGGCAGTCGTACGGGTAAGAACTTCCGCCGATTTCTTAACGATTACGCCGCGGTGGTGAATGGCGAATATGCATCGGCCGATCAGATTCCGCGGCCGTCGAACGTCTTTGCCGTTTCGACCGGCCAGCAGCTTCGCATTGCCGACCTGCCGCAACGTCCTGGAAAGAAGCTGTTGCGAGCCGACATCTACGGTCGTGATGGCGACAAATGGTCAGTCGCCCCGTGGGCCACGGCAGCCAACCCGATCAACGGAGAACGCGAAATGTGGCACAGCATGGTTTTCGCCACTGCACAGGTGGGTTCTGATCGCGCTGCGACGCTGAGGAAGAATCCCGTACTTTCGGACGGTCGGTACCTGATCAAAGTCTACATCGACCGCGAAGACAGGTTGAAGAAAGAGCAAGACTACGAACTCGGTGAAGCCGAGTTCTACGGACAGGTCGAGACTGACGGGGAATGGAAGCTCGGCTACCAACCACCCCAAATTATTCACGCACCAGCGAAGGACGAAAGGAAGCTGTGATGAATCCGGTCGTTTATGCCGTCGCTACGATGGATACCAAAGGTGAGGAGTTGACCTTTGTTGCGCAGTGTCTGCGTGACGCCGGAGTGTCGGTGAAAACGGTGGACGTGGGCACGCATTCTGCGCCGACCGTCAATCCGGACGTGTCGCGCGAGCATGTGCTGGGGGATACGTCCCTGCCGGTCGGCGATGACCGGGGTGCCGCCGTCACCGCTATGGGCGTTGCGTTGACGACCTGGTTGCTGGTGGAATGCGCCGCAGGTCGAGTGGCAGGCGTGGTCGGGATCGGAGGCAGCGGCGGAACGGCACTGGTCACTGCTGCTATGCGTACACTGCCCATCGGTCTTCCCAAATTGATGGTCTCGACGATGGCCAGTGGTAACACGGCTCCCTACGTCGACTGCAGCGACATCACGATGATGTATTCGGTCGTGGACGTTGCGGGACTGAACGTGGTGTCCGAAAAGATTCTGAGCAATGCCGCTCACGCGATGGCCGGGATGGTGACTCACAATCTTACAACACAGGAAAGTCGCCCCGCACTTGGCATGACGATGTTCGGTGTGACAACGCCCTGTGTCACGGCCGTGCGCAAGACACTGGAAGCCAAAGGGTACGACTGTCTTGTCTTCCATGCCACGGGCAGTGGCGGACGGGCCATGGAACAGCTGGTGGATTCCGGTTTGATCGGGGGAGTGCTGGACATTACGACAACGGAAGTCGCAGATGAAGTTGTTGGTGGAGTCCTGCCGGCCGGCTTTGATCGGTTTGAGAAACTACTGGCGAAAGGTGTGCCGCTGGTGTTGAGTCTTGGCGCTGTGGATATGGTCAACTTCGGAGGCATCGACACAGTGCCGGAACAATTCCGAGACCGCACTCTGCACGTGCACAACGCACAGGTTACTCTGATGCGGACCAACGAAGAAGAATGTCGAAACATCGCTCGCTGGATAGCCGACAAAATGAATCAATCGACTTCGCCGTGGTCTCTGTTGATTCCGGAAGGTGGCGTGTCCATGCTGGACGCTCCCGGTCAGGCGTTCTATGCCCCCGCAGCAAATGCAGCATTGTTCGATGAACTTGAACACCAGATCCGCCAGACGGACGAACGAAAAATCATTCGTCTGCCTCATCAGATTAATGATCCTCAGTTCGCTCAGGCGCTGGTCGATCAGTTTGAATTGCTTTGTCCGACGGTCAGTCACTGAAGTCGTGTGATTTCAACTCTGCGGTGACGTACCGTCCACTACCTTCCGGAAAGAACCAATATATCCATGGCTGAATCGAGAGAGTCCATTCTCAAGCGTTTTCGCAGCAAGATCGCCGAAGGTCTGCCGATCATTGGCGGTGGGGCAGGAACGGGCATCAGTGCCAAGTGCGAAGAAGCCGGCGGCATAGATTTGATCGTGATCTATAACTCCGGTCGATACCGAATGGCCGGACGTGGTTCTCTGGCCGGTCTGATGCCGTATGGCAATGCCAACGAAGTTGTAAAGCAGATGGCTGGTGAAGTGCTGACAGCCGTCAGTCACACGCCCGTGCTGGCCGGAGTGTGTGCGTCCGATCCGTTCATGCTGCGTGATTCATTCTTGCGCGAGCTACGCGACATGGGATTCGCCGGTATCCAGAACTTTCCCACGGTTGGCCTGATTGACGGAGTGTTCCGGTCAAATCTTGAGGAAACCGGCATGGGCTTTGGTCTGGAAGTCGAGTGCATCGCGGCGGCCCATGAGCTTGGCCTGCTGACCACTCCGTATGCCTTCGATGCAGACCAGGCCCGCGAACTCACGGCCGCCAGAGCGGACATCATCGTCGCGCACATGGGGCTCACGACCAGCGGGACCATCGGCGCGCAAACGGCACTGTCGCTGGACGACTGTGTGCCGAAGGTGGGGGCGATTGCCGAAGCCGCTCGCGGTGTGCGAGAAGACGTCATGGTTTTGTGTCACGGTGGCCCCATCGCCATGCCAGATGACGCGAAGTTTATGCTTGATTCGCTGGCCACGATCGACGGTTTTTACGGCGCCAGTTCCATGGAACGTCTGCCAACGGAAATCGCGATGACTGCTCAGGTTGAAAAGTTCGTGCAGCTCCGGCGTTAGCTCCGGCCCCGACCTGCATGGGAACGTGCCAGCTCTTTGGTGATCGCGTGCCTATTCAATCAGCAGCAGCTGACGTTGTTTTGCAGGGCGTTTCAGAAATCGGTCGAACTCTGTCGGCAGCAGCGCCATTAGCTCGTCCGTTGTCAGCGAATGCAGATCCCACGTCAGGTCCAGTTGGCTGAGAATATCGGCAAAACGTTTGGCACTGCCGGGCCCTTTGCCACTGCAGCCTCGTACGATGCGGTCTGATTCGGCGTTGAAGTAAAGCTGAGTTGCCACTCCGACGACAGCTTTGCACGTTACCAGAGACGGCCGCGACGCGATCTGAGCCAGCAGCTCGCCCAACTGATGCACTGGTCCGCACAGCAGAGATTTTGCTCGATCCGGATCGTCGCGGTGCGCTCGGTAAATCTGATAGGGCCCCGCCAGCAGGTGACGATAGGCGCGGCGTGTGCTGTCGAGCTCAGCGATCCAGCGGTAGCGATCACCGGGTGAGCGTTCGCCGTGTACGACCGGGCACAATTCATTGAACCAGAACAGACTCAACGAGCACCAGAATCCTTGGTCGATGCGAAGTGTTTCCGGGTCTCGCCGCAGCAGCCGAAATACGTGCTCGGCCACTTCCATACGAGTGGTCGCCTCTATTGGCTCGACGTTGATTTTTAAATGAACCGCTTCTGACATGCGTTCGTCTGTCAGCGCATAGACGGGCACGCGAGAAGTCGGATTCTCTTTTAACCGCTCAAGAAAATCCTCGAAGCGTTCAATTCCTGCATCTGTGAGTCTGCGTGCCAGCATGTTTACTCTCCGATTTGCGGTTCGAATTACAAACCCTGTTCGGCTTCACGCCAGAAGTCGCGAAACAGTCGGTCGGTGCCCCGCCACTGACAGAAGGCCGATACCGCTGCATCAATCCACTCGTTATCCAGTTCTGCGTCTTCGTCTTCAGGAACTTTACCCACACCGGGAAACGACGCTGCAAATCGCAGCCATCGTGCTGCCCAGTCATCTTCGTCTTCAAAGTACCGATACTGCTCGATTAACAGTACTCGGGTCAGAATGGCTCGCAGTACCTCCGGCAACACCAGCGACTGAAAGATGGGCGAGCGGGCCAACGAGTGTTTGTTGGCCAGTCGATAATTGACCAGCAGAATCGGTTCGTCGCTGAAGTCCACCTTCCAGATCTCGCGGCCAAGGTCATGTCCCTTGACGGTAATTAGAGGGATTCGTCGAGTACGGTCCAGTGCTTCATTGGTGGGAGTAACCCGGTCGGCGACGCCCAGCAATCGCCCATGCGGCTCGTCAATTGAGATGACCTTCAGACGAAAACGGACGCCGTCCAGGGTGCCGAATTCCGTCAGCCGAGTGTTAGGCGGAGGAATGGGACGTGTGACGGTACCGAATTCGTAGCGAGCGAGTTCCAGCTGGCGGTAGGCTTCCACGATGACCGCGGCGGTCTCAGGAAATCCGTAGCTTTCCAGATCGACTCGCGCGGAAAACGTGTGCTGTTCGTTCTCTGAGTCCACACTGATTTTGACGTGGTCCTGAGCAATCCGGCGTCGGCCCGTGAAGTTGAGTCGTGGCATACGGACTAACCCTTTCGGCCAGCAGCGCCGGGGCCGCTATGAGGGTCGGAACAGTCCTGCTCTTTGAGCTTCACATCCAGATACAGATCACGGTTGGCATCAAACCCGGTAACGGCTACATCGAATGCGTTGTCGATAACTTCGATCCGCATATGGTTTCCGGCCAGAACCTCAACGTTGGCTGCGGTCGTTGTAATTCGAATAGGCGGCTTTTCCAGATGGAAATCCTGAGCAGAGTACTTCCGCAACGGGCTGCCGTTGCGGCGGTCATAGGCAACCCTGACTTCGATACACTCCGGCCGTTCCGAACGTCGGTCACCGAAGTAGATGCGGAACCCTCCTTTACGCCGATTGACTCGAAATGGTTTCGGTCGTGATGGTCCGGAAAGTTCCCGAGGGTTGCCAGTCCGGGCTTTTTCTGCAGCGGACTTCAGCATGTCATAGTCGACAAGAAATCCCTGGCGAGTGTCGTCGGTGGCGATAGAAAACACATCCAGCAGCAGCCGAGGGTCTTCTTCACTGGGATCCCGGGCCAGCATCTGACAGATTTCAGCGACGGAGTTTTTCACGAAACGCAGGGTTGCCGGTCCGTTGGTGTATTTGCCCTTAAAGTGAGAGGACGAATCGTTCCAGTCTGTATGGGCAGGATTTTCGGCGTCACCCAGCAGTCGGGCCAGTGGCGCGTCGTCGATGCAGACGATGGCTCGCAATTCGCGAGTCAGCTTGCTGCGAACCTCCGACACCAGAATGCCTTCGCGAATGAATAACGGACGTTTCAGGTGAGATCCTTCGGCTTTCTCCATGAAGATGTCAAAGTGAGAGATCTGATCGTCCATACCCTTTTGCCGCACCAGCAGCGGCACGCGAAGTGCTACCTTGCGATAGCCGGAATATAGTTCCCGAACTTCCTCAAAGATGTCCTGCGGGACCAGTTTTTTCGACCACCGTGGCGCTGCGGTTCGGTCCGGAAGGTTTAACCGCGGGATCCCTTCAAGTTTGCGATCCATTCCCCATGACGCCAGTTCCAGTAGTGGATTGACAAGGCTTTGCTGCACGGGAGAAAACGTTTTGACAACGTCGACAATGGAATCAGCACTGATCACCAGTTCACTGCTCGGCCCTTCTACAGTGACAACGAGCTCATGATTCAGAATCGGGTGGAAATAGTCATCCGCGATGGCGTGGGCGACCTTGTCGGCTGTCCAGTCGGGGTCGCAGAACGGCACCACCACGGAAAGTCCGGGTTCGCGATTGCGTTCCAGGCAGAAATCGTACTCGAACTGGTCGATGAAAGCGGCATCTTCCACAGGCTGTTGCACGCCTGTTTGGCCTGTCTTTTTACCAAACCAGCCATCAGGCGTGTAACTGATTTCGTGCACTGAATGCGATCGCAGAATTGACTGCCCAACCAGTAGACGCCGGTTGTCATCATGACGCACGGTCACCGCGAAGAATGAACGAATGCGACTGGACCGCGGAAAAACGAATTTCCCCAGCCCCCACCGTCCGCGATCCGCCTCAGACTTGTTCGACTGACCTTCGGCGCGGAAAAAGTAATAAAACGGATTCCGAACATCGGCGACTTCGTGATACTGATCGACGTCCCCGGTCAGTCCCGTTGTTCCACTGTCCTCAAAGACCAGGTATCGAACGGGTTCGTCCTTCTGAGGAACGTCACGAAGCCCGTTGTTTTCAGACCGGAAGTGAGGCCAACCGCCTTTGAAATATGATTTGGCGGTCGTTCGAGGCAGCGCGTGAGTCTCGCCGGACAGAAAAATTCGTACGGCCACCGGCCCCGTGCAGTCTGGTCGTTTGGCGTCCAGCGAATTCTGCACAGACTCGCGAATCAGCGCACGCAGCTCCGTATCAGCTGCGAAGAATTCGCCCTGTGTCGCTTCCCGGTTCTTAAACCGTGGACTTACCCGACTAAATCGCCAGCCTGGATTCACGCATTCCGTTTCTGTGGTTAATGTGAGCGTTTAGCAGCCGGCCAGTGCGACTGCGTTTTCGTACAAACATCAATCCACAATAGGCGTCAGCCACATCCTTTCAAGGTGCGCCCCTGCCGGGGGATCGGGAAATACCGATTCCGGAACGCAACGGACTGATACTTTCGCCCTGCTATCCCTTTTCCCGTGACCAGGTTGCCGTTGTGGTGAAATTCTTGTTGAAACCTGCTCAGGCAGCAGGACACCTGGAATCCGCAATGTTGTCCCGTTTTTCCCAAACTGACAGACCTCGTGTACAGACGACACTTCGCAAAGCGACAATATGCAGCTGACTGACGGCGACCAGATTCTGGTCACGGGGGCGACCGGCCTTGTGGGCAGCCATGTTGCAGAACAGGCGCGAGAACGTGGAATTCGTGTTCGAGCCCTGTGCCGTTCCGCCGCTGATACATCGCTGCTCCGTCGCTGGGGCGTTGAAATCGTGGCCGGTGACCTGGATGACGCGGCATCCCTTAAGACAGCATGTGCCGGAGCCACGGTGATTGTGCACTGCGCGGCCATGGTGGGAGACTGGGGACCGACCGACGAATACCGACGCGTTAACGTGCACGGAACCAGGACGTTGCTGGATGCAGCTATGGAAGCCGGGACGCTTAAACGCTGGATTCAGATCAGTTCGCTGGGCGTGTATTCCGGTGGAGATCACTACGGCACTGACGAGACAACCGCACCGAATACAGACGGCATCGACGGCTATACGCTGACGAAAGTGGAATCAGAGCAGCTCGTTTGTGACGATATCACCCAGCGAAAACTGCCGGCTGTGGTCCTCAGACCAGGTTTTATCTATGGACCGCGAGACCGCACGGTCATGCCCAGACTCATGGGAAAGCTTCGCGATAAGAAGTTCGCGTATCTCGGCAATCACGACAAGCTGATGAATAATACATATGTGGGCAACCTGTGCGAAGCCGTCTGGCTGGCGATCGAAAACGACAACGTCGTCGGTGAAGTGTTCAATATTCGCGATCCACGAGCCGTCACCAAGAAGGAATTCATGAACACGATCTGCGAGACAGCCGGCTATCCAATTCCCACTAAGGTCGTCCCTCTGCACATCGCCAGAATCCTGTCGTGGCACATGGAAAAAATTTGGAAACTTCTTGCCCGAAAACAGGCTCCTCTGGTCAACAGCGCCAGAATCAAGTTTCTGGGACGCAACCTCGATTTCTGCATCGAAAAAGCAAGCCTGGAACTGGGGTACCAACCTTCCTGCGATTTCCGTGACGCGATGCCTAAGACGGTCGAATGCTTCGTGACTTCGGCAACCCAACGTTGATTAGCGTGACAGGACGATGCTCCCGTCTGGCCCTGCCCTGCAAAGTCCCATAACAATTTCACGACAGTCGGGTTTCAATCATGCAGCACAGAGACTTCCACGATGGCCGTTCAGACGGATTGAGACCGTTGGTAAGCCTGGACCTTGAGAAAATCGATTCGTTCTCAGAGTTGCTGAACGCCATGGCGGACACCGCGTTTTCAGGGCGTTCCGCCGGCGAAGCAGCACGGATTCTGACGAGCATGTTTCGTGACGAATCGTGTGGTGTGGTGATGACGATCTCCGGCGCCATGACGGTTGCGAAACAGGGGAAAATTGTCTGCGATCTGATCGACCGCGGTTGCGTGCAGGCAATCGTCGCCACAGGCGCTCTGATTGCTCATGGGCTGACCGAATCCATCGGCCTGACTCACTATCGCGCTGACCCAAACCAGTCGGATGAAGATCTGTTCGAAAAGGGTTACAACCGGATCTACGACACTCTGGAAATGGAATCCAACCTGAACGACCTGTCGACGATGGTCGAAGATGTGCTGAGGAACGAACAGCCTGACGGAAACGTCTGGTCGTCTCACACGTTCTGCCGAGCGATCGGGAAACGTTTAAGTGAACGTGACATCGGCACGGGAATCCTTCGCAGTGCCTTCGAGAAGGATGTTCCGGTGTTTATTCCGGCATTCACCGACAGCGAATTGGGGCTGGATTTTTCGACATGGGTCGTCAACGCAACACTCAAGGGCATGAGCGACCAGCAGAGGGAAGATGTTTCGCTGGCCGATGCACTAAAAAATGCTCCGCAGTTCAACCCGTTTCTGGACCTGTTCGAGTATGCTCAGCGAGTCAAACGCCACGACAGTCTGGGGGTATTTACAATCGGTGGTGGCGTACCCCGCAACTGGGCACAGCAGGTGGGCCCCTTTATTGACATCACCAACGACCGCTGCAAAACGTCCTTTCAACCACCCCGTTTTCGCTACGGAGTTCGTATTTGCCCGGAGCCTGTTCATTGGGGCGGTCTGTCGGGCTGCACATACTCAGAGGGTGTCAGCTGGGGGAAATTCTTCAGTCCGGCTGATGGTGGGCAGTTCGCCGAAGTCTATTCCGACGCAACTGTCATTCTGCCCGTGCTGATTAAGGCAGTACTGGAACGACTGGATGACGCGAAATAGCGGTGCCGGGGATATTTGGACAGAAGAGGCATCGCTGTAACCATTTCAACCCGAACGTGAACCCGATCACGTTCTGAATGCTGTTTGAAACATGGATTGCTTGGCTTGTAACATTTGAGGTCCGTCACTAGACTCCCTCGCAAATTGGGGCGGATAGCTCAGTTGGTAGAGCACAGGACTGAAAATCCTGGTGTCGGGGGTTCGATTCCCCCTCCGCCCATTCGATTCCCCCTCCGCCCATTCGATACACGGCCCCTGCCGGACATTTGTTCCGAAGAGGGCCGTTTTTTGTGGCATGGGCATGCATCTCCACATCTCCACATTTCCGCCGGGAAGGGATCGGGCACCCTTTCGGGACGTGAACCTGCCGAGTTCGGTCATGCCCTGCGGGCAGAGATGGCCCTGCTCAATTGGTCGCCCCCGCTAATCGCGACGTCCGTGGACGTCATGCGGTGCCCCGTGGCAAACACAGGGCAATTGACCACGCTAGCGGACTCAACACGGGCAGCAAGGTATTCTGTGTTCTTTGGAGTAGGCGAACCAGCCGGAAAAAACTCGCCGGACGCACCGCGCGCCAAATGGCGAAGTTTCTTAAATTGCCAGACATTTTCTTCCACGTTCTGACTTAATACGAGTGCGCGGTGCACTGACCTGTCGTGGACCGGGCAAGTACTTTCGCAGCTGAACGTGATAGAAGTTGCTTCACTTCGTTGAAAGTCGTTCCAGCGCACAGGCTGCCCTGTTGGAACGTTTGGTCATCGTTACCGGCAGAAATTCCATGAGACCAGTGTTCTTCTCTGTTGTGCTGTTTCTTGTTGGAAACGGTGTTCCGCAGGCCAACGCGCGAATGTGATTTGAAGAAGCTGCGGTCGAGTTCGATCGCTCCAACGAAGCTAAACGTCACCAGGCATTGGCCGCAGCTCAGGCGGCACCTATTGCCCGCATGCATCAGGAATTCGCGGCCGTTCGTATGGAGCCACAGCCTTTGTGGACGCGTATGTTAAGCAACATCTGGAGCCGTTCGTTCAATATCGTACCGCTGGTCCTGCCGGTTCTGGTGTTAACCGTGTTGTGGATGCTGCGGCCCGGGGAACTGGATTTACGAACGTTCCTTGTGACCTGGTTCCTGGCCGCGCCCGCGGGGTTTTCGTTGTGGGTCATTGCGTGGAAGACTTACGGGGCAGGTCTCGATGCTGGTTGGAATGACCGCGGTGCTCGACTGGTGCGCATGGCATCGAGGACTCTACGTCGCGTTAATTAATCGACAGTTACGCACAGGTTCCACGATCTGCTTACTGTCAATGCTGACGATGTTCATCGTAAAAGCGATCATTGGCGGCGGAACAGCTCCGATCCGGAGTTCGCTCACAGCGGCGTTTCTCGGAGCCGCGTTGCCGCTTTCGTTGACACTCGTCGTCAAAGCGACTGAACGGCTCTGCCTTGTAAAAACAAAGTTTGGCACTCCGGTCCTGAAGTTTCTGAATCAGCCAATCGTATTCCGGTACCGAGCGTGATTGACAGACAGGCATGAGCATGGCGTGGTGGCGCCCAGCCTGATGCCACTGGCTTTACCTGTGTTGTAGCGTTCGTGCGCAGCGCGTCTCGGCGACATCGGGAAAAACACTTCACCGACGCGTTCCACGCGGCCTGCTTCGGCACGGAGAATCTGTCGACTGTCATGCCCTTCATGCCGTTTGTTTGACGGCGTGGGCAACACCTCGTTTTCTCTGACATCTGTTTGCTGCCGTACACCAACCGCGCGGCCCGACGGGCTCGCGGTTAAACGTAGAGCAAAAAGCAGTCAGGAGTCTTTTTCTAAGTGGCTCGGTCGGGCTCATTCCGGTAGACGACGGTGGAAAAAGACTCCCGCCAAACATCAAGTGGAAAGGCTCGCCGGACGCGTCCGTGCGTCCGAATTGCGAGCAATTTGCGAGGAAGTTGCCAGGCAGTTCGTGAACTTCCGTGGTGCCGAAGCGCCCGAACGTGTTATTCATCGCGGCGCCTGATTCTGTCAAGCCCATCGTTTCGAATGTTTTTCTCACATCTCGACAACCCTACCGTTGGGTAGTGAACTGCCCGCACCAATTTACACGGTCGACAGCAGCAATCTTCAGTCGGCACTGGTAAAGATGACGTCTGTTGACGTCATGGCACCACGTCGATCCGTCGCGGACAGATACCAGATCGTCGCGTCATCGGGCACGTCCGGCGTCGTCAGTGTATTGTCATCGAAAGTCGCTGACACCGTATTCCATTTGCGGTCAACCAATAGTCCGACACTTGTCGTGAAGTGCAGCGATGCTGTTTTCAACGGAACATCGGATCGGTAGCTGACTGAAGCTATGCCGTCTTTAAATTGAGGGGCGCCCAGAATCGGCAACGCCGCTTTCCCGAGCACGTGAGTGTCGATGAACAGCCTGATTTCTGCGGGCTGCCAGCCGGCCTGGTGACTATGCCCCATGCGGACCTGAATGCGAATCTGTTTCGGTCCTGGAACCAGTTGAAAACTCCGTGAGTAGCTCCGCAGCGGATAATGTTTATCGTTGGTGCCGTTGACAAACAGGATGGGGACACGGCACCTGGCCAGGTGACTGGACGGATCGTATCGGCGGATCCACAGTTCGCGATTCGCTTCGTCCAGCGCATCGATGGCCGGTCTTTGCACGGATTCGCCATCGTACAGAAACCCGCACCCGTAAACCGGGACTGCCGCTTTGAAACGGTGATCTACTGATGCGACAAGGCACGTTGTATAGCCGCCCCAGCTAATGCCGGTGACGGCCGTGCGATCCGGATCGACTTCCGGAAAGCTGCGCACCAGTGAATGAGCTCGCACAACACTGGCCACTGCGTGATACGGCCAGTCATCGTCGAAGTCGCCTCCAGCACTGCTGAACTTCTGAGCGTGACCGTGTTCCGGACCCCCGTCAGCAAGGCGAGTGCGTTTGACCCGCATGTTGGAAACGAATTCGCCTTCTTTGAACTCCGGAGCATCCGGGCGTCGTCCGGACAGGTCCATGGCGATCGCAGCGTAACCTCGTTCTGCCCACAACCAGACCCAGTCCGCGAACGCCGTCCCGCCGCCTCCGTGGATCAGCACCACCGCAGGCAGGTTTTTGTCCTGGCTGGTCTCACCCGTAATCGTCCCTGGTGTGGCGTACAATGCAAACACGCTGGTTTGTCGATGGTCGAAGGCTTCACCTTCGTAAGTCAGCGATCGAATCGGACTGGTGGAATCAAGCCATTTCATCGCGGGCGTGCGACTCAATTCTTCAAGATTCCAGACTCGTGTGGAGTCTTCTGCGATGCCCGCTTTCGTCAGCATGATGGTGGCGACAATGGCACACAGCCAGCGTTGGTAATGAGACTTCATGTATTGCTCCGGATGGATTCGACTATCGGATGTCGAGGGTAGGTATCAATCTTGACGACGGGCTCATAGCGACCACGCGTTTTCAGTACGGCCTGTGACTAAGAATTTCTGGTGAGCACTTTCTCTGATTCGATGGGAAATTCCAGTCCCCGTGTCGTCGCGCCGAGTTATTTGAAATATTGGGCCGATCCCGTGAGGGGATTCAGTCGAATTCATGCCAAGTCGCTCATGAATCGGCAGCGACGGTGGAGCGTGCTGCAAATTCCCTTTACAGTCTGCGGCTTTCGACCAATGCTTCCCCAGCAGAGGGGGGCCGGCACTGACGGCTGGCGTGAGTGTCGGCGCTATGAATTCCGCTGAAAACAATTCTATTCCGTACGATGCTTGAAAACCTGCCACTGAGATCTTTCAAACACAAGGCGCTCACCGTCGAAGGGTATTCACGCGCGGCGGTGCAGAGTTATTGGCGGATTCCGGAACTGAAGATCGGCTTTGAACTGGGGGGCAGTCCATGGTCCTTCATGGGCACCTCGACGTTTTTCGTCTCTCACGGCCATCTCGACCATCTGGCCGCCATGCCGGTCTATGTGGCTCGCCGACGCATGATGAAGATGGAGCCGCCGACGATCTATATGCCGGCGGATATTGTCGAGAACGTGGAACGCATGTTACAGGCGTGGCAGCGACTGGACCGTGGTCGAATGCATTGCAAAATCGTGCCTGTCAGAGAGGGCGATCTGATTGAACTTTCGCGCGAGCACAAAGTGCGAGTCTTCAAGACGAAGCATACCGTGTCGTCTGTTGGGTACGTGGTGTATGACTGTCGCCGCAAGCTGAAGCCGGAATATCATGGGTTGTCCGGCAATGAAATTCGCGACTTGAGACTCGCCGGCACGGAGGTGACCCAAGAGACGCTGACGCCGCTGGTCGCATTTACCGGTGATACGGCTCCTCCAGGCCTGGATTCTCATCCAGACGTAATGAAGGCTCAGGTGCTGATCACGGAAATGACGTTTTTCCGGCCGGAACACCGCAAGGAAAAGATCCATAAATTCGGGCATATGCACCTGGATGACATTCTGGATCGAGCCGATCAGTTCGAGAATGAATTGATCATCCTCAGTCATCTGAGCACACGAACTCATGAGTCTCAGGCCCGACATGCGCTCAGAACCCGCGTTCCTGATTCGCTCCGCGACCGGATCATGTTATGGTGCGACTGATATCCGGCCACCGCAGAAACGGATCCAGGGTCTTTCCGGCCCCTGACAGGTGATGTGCCGGTTTCGACGAATTCCCCGCGTCGGGATCATTCAAGTCCACAGATGCGGAGCGAACAACGAGTCGTTTTCAGGAATATTCCCATGAGAGTTGCGATCACCGTTATGTTGCTGTTTCCGCTTTTGTGGGCTGGCGACAACGTCACTGCACAGGAAAAGGGGGCCACGGCGCCTCGCTATGAAAAACGTGCTGACCACGATCCGAATGGTATCGGCAAGTTCTACATGGGGCGTGAGATCGCTCATGTGATGGGCTATCTCGGTGCGCCGTGGCTGGAACGCGATACTCGTGAAGAAGAAGAGCGACTGACACTTCTGGTGAAATCATTGAAGCTGAAGCCTGGCGACATCGTAGCGGACATTGGAGCCGGGAGCGGAGTGATCAGTGTGCTGATGGCAGAACAGATTCTGCCCAATGGCTACGTGATCGGTGTCGACGTGCAGGACGAAATGTTGCTGCGTCTGCAGGACAACGCTCGTCAGAAAGGTGTCTCTAATATCGTCCCGATCAAAGGATCACAAAAAGCTCCGTCGCTGGCGCCGCGGTCCGTTGACCTGGCCATTATGGTGGACGTCTACCATGAGTTCGAGTTTCCATACGAGATGATGCAGGAAATCAGCCGAGCAATGAAGCCCGGCGGCAGGATCGTGCTGGTCGAATACCGTATGGAAGATCCGACCGTACCAATCAAGCTGGTGCACAAGATGTCTCAGAGACAGGCGAAGGCAGAAGTGGAACAGCCTGAATTCAACATGAAGTGGACCGAGACGATCGACGTGCTACCACGTCAGCATATTCTGGTCTTCACGAAACAGAATGAACCGAAGTTAACGCCGTAGAAAAGAGTTCCCGGCGCGTGGCAGGGGACCGGGCTTGTGCACATGAGTTTGCAGACGTCATGTGTCGCGCTCTACGTCTGCACATAGCCGGCTGTCCAGACAGTGGCTCCGCCGGTGACAATCACCGGGCACCATGCGGCCAGGTCCAGAGGAATCAATGTTCCACCAATTATGCTGCCGCCCAGTACCAGGCTGACCTGGCCAAACACAAAGAAGACGCCCAGAACGAGGGCGCATACCGTCATGTTCATAATCAGACTCTGTGATTCGCGTCGCATAACCAGCGGCAACGCCATTGCAATCGCCAGTAGAGAGATGATTGGTCGAGTGATTCTGGCGTGCAGTGCCAGGGTCTGAGCTTTTACCGGCACTGGGCCTGTGGACGGATTACGAATTCTCTTGACCAGCTGTGCGGAGGACAACAGACGCAGATTTCGACCCCGGTTGTACAATTGGTCAAAGCTGACGCTGGAGACAATAAAGACGTCCCTGCCATTGGGGCGCGGAATAATGCGAGTCCGGCCTTCTTCAGTCAGCATGTCGGCAGCGCACAGTCCGGTCAGATTCTGCAACAACCAGCCCGCCCGCCGCTTACTGGTCGCGGCCATGTAGACCGCTGACTCAGCCTCCAGTGAAAATGACTCCCGGGCCAGTTCTGCAGGCAAAAAGAAACTCGGATTCACCAGTTTTCGCTCTTCGATAATCACTTCTGATCCATCAATGTGCATCTCGTAGTTCGAATAATCATATACGGGCTCGACCGTGCGTTTACTGGCACTATCGGCGCCCCGACGTGTCTGCAGCTCCACAGACAGTCTTGGCATAACCAACTCCTGGTTCAGAACCAGCGCCAGATTCAGTAGAGCCCCTCCGATCAGCATTGGACGCAGCAATCGGAACGCGGGAATTCCCGCGGCCAGAATGGGATGTGATTCTGAGTGCTTTTCCAGCAAACCAAAGACCGTGATGGCAGAAACACCAACAAGCAATGGACCAGCCAGATCGAAGAACTCGGAAGCGTGGTATCCGTAATAACTGAACACCGACTTCGCCAGAGTCGCACCGTCTACGGCCCCGCGCTGGAAGTCTCTCATGTTGGAAAACAGATCGACCACGATGTACAAACCGTACGTCGCCACGAAAAACACAATGAATGTGTGCAGAAAACGCTTCAGTAGATATTTATCAAACGTGTTCATTGTGCCTAGGAGTGGAGATCGAGTTGCTCGCCACGTCTTAACTTTTCTTAGTCCGCCAGTACTTGTTTCCGTATCAGCGACAGACTTTTGTGTACCCGTGGCTGACCCGATACACTCAGGCAACTACAGTTCTGCACTGTTACAGAAGGACGATTGGTCCAACCTCATCGGTGGCTGGTTGACAGACCGGACCGGCAGCGGGATTACAGTTGAGAGGCGACATTCGAGTCAATATGGAATAGCTGCGGAAGTCTGGGAGACATGGGCAGCCTTGTGGAGTGACTGGCAGCAGCTATGGCGAACTCAGTTCAGGACGAGACGATCGTCAATGATATCGACAGTTTGAGCGGCATTACCGCCGTCGTATTTGATGCCGTGGGGACGCTGATGTACCCGGAGCCGTCGGTGGCAGAAGCTTATCGACGTTCCATCCAGCGTCATTGTGGTGCGAGTGTTGACCCTGATCGCGTCAGTGCTGTCATTCGGGAATCTCTGATCGCTCGGTCCGCGGGCGACAATTTATCAACCAGCGAACAGGCCGAGCATGAATTCTGGGCCCAACTGATTCGGGATCTCTGCCCGAACTCAGACGGGTTTCAGGCATGCTTTGACGAGCTGTTTGCTCATTTCGCGCAGCCTGCGAGTTGGGTATGTTTTGATGACGTTGGGGAACTCGTAGATGATTTGAAACGCGCGGGCGTGAAAGTGGCGATCGCGTCGAATTTTGATCTGCGATTAAATTCTGTGTGTGACGGTCTGACGCCAATTGCCGAAGTCGACTGCCGAATCATTTCGTCGGTTGTCGGATGGAGGAAACCCGCAGTCGAGTTTTTCCAGGCTGCAATACAGGAACTGGGAGTTTCAGCAGAACAGACGCTGATGGTGGGCGATGACCTGATCAACGATGTTCAGGGAGCTGTTGCGGCGGGCATGCGGGCCGCATGGATTCGCCGCGGGACCGCAATCAGCGACAACGCTGAAACGCCGGAAAATGTGATTCAGCTGTCAACTTTGCAGCAATTGCCAAAACTTTTTGAACGTTTGTCTGCCAGCCGTACGCCTGACGAGGACTCCTAACACTGTGGATGTCGAACTGCCACCGGTCACAGCGGACGCTCCGGGTGAATTCAGGGATCGCAATCTTGTTGTGATTCAGCGCAATCCCACTTCCGGTTCCGGTCGAGGGGCAAAGCAACTTCTGAACCTGATCCGCAAACTCCGACGACTCAACTATCGCGTCCGCCTGTTTGGCAGCCGAGACCGACTGGATCAGTTTGTCAAAGGCAGTGCCGTGCAGGAGCAACTGCGATGTCTGGTTGCGGCTGGCGGCGACGGCACCGTGGCTGGTCTGGTCAGTCGGCATCCGCAGTTTCCCATCGCTACGTTGCCTTTGGGAACCGAGAACCTGATGGCTCGATATCTGCAGGTTCCGCGTAGCGGTAACTTTGTGGCTCAGATGATTCACACACTCGAGACGCAGTCATTCGACACTGCATTTGCGAACGATCAACGATTTCTGCTGATGACGAGCGTCGGTGTAGATGCACAGGTCGTTCAGCGGCTGCACGCGGTACGCACCGGACATATTCGCCGTCTGTCGTACGTGAAGCCGATTCTGCAAAGCTTCCTGGGTTATAACTTTCCCGCGCTGTCGGTGTATTCTGCGGACGGTGACCTACTGGGCGAAGGCACCCACGTGATTGTCACCAACATTCCAGCCTATGGTTTTCGCATGCCGTTTTCACCACAGGCCGATCCTCAGAATGGGCGGCTGGATGTTCGCATTTTTCGGCAGACCGGCCGTGCCACGACGCTGATTCATGCTGTGCGGACCCGACTGGGACTGGCAGATAAAGTGGGCGACGTGCTGCGGCTTACTGCGGATGAAATCGAGATTCGATCCGTGTCCGACGATACTCCCGCTCAATGTGACGGAGACCCCGCTGCCTGCTGCCCGCTTCGCGTCACGGTTGCACCAGCTTCTATGACGATGGTTGTTCCTGAAACTCATCAGCGATCTTCTGGAGCAACGGGATAAATCGGGCAAACGCGCGAGCACGATGACTGAGTTTGCGTTTGACAAGGGGGCTGAGTTCGCCAAACGTCCGGTGAAACTCGCGAATCAGAAAATACGGGTCGTAGCCGAACCCACCAGCTCCGTGAGCCTCACTCAGGATACGACCGCGACAGGTCCCCTCGACCGCGACTTTGACTTCTCCCTGAGGATTCGACAGAGCAACGCTGCATACATAGCCCGCGCCCCGTCGATCTTCAGGAATGTCGGCCAGGTCGGAAATCAGTTTGACGTTGTTTTCTTCGTCTGTGGCGTCCGGACCGCTGTAACGAGCCGAATAGATGCCGGGTGCGCCGTTTAAGGCGTCAACGCGCAGCCCACTGTCTTCACCAATCACCCATTGACCCAGCGCGATTGCGACTTCTGTCGCTTTCTTTGCAGCGTTGGCAGCGAATGTGTCGCCGTCTTCCTCAACTTCCGGAACGTTCGGAAACTCAGTCACAGGTACAACTGTAAACCCAGCAGGAGCCAGTAATTCGGCCACTTCGTGTGTTTTCTTGACGTTGCGACTGGCCAGGACGATGGTGCGGGACATTGTGTGATCTGCATTCGTTAGGTGAGACGTGAATCAGGAAACATCGTTTGCGGCGTAGCATATTGGTTGCTGTGACGCCGCTGAACTATCATCCTCCGGTTGTCTTGTTTTTTTCATGACTCGGAACTGACCATCCATAATGTCAACTCCCAACATACTCTGGCTGTGTACGGACCAACAGCGATTCGACACCATTCACTCGCTGGGCAATGACCTGATCCGTACGCCGAATATTGACAGGCTTGTTGAGGACGGGGTCAGCTTTACTCAGGCGTACTGCCAAAGTCCCGTGTGCAGTCCCAGTCGAGCCTCGTTTCTGACGGGGCGCTATCCGCGAACCACACGTTGTCGCCAGAACGGACAGACCATTCCTGCGGATGAGGTGCTGGTGAGCCGCATGTTTGCCGACGCGGGTTATCGCTGCGGTCTGGCGGGGAAACTGCATCTGGCATCATGTTCAGATGGCAAGGTCGAAGAGCGTATCGACGACGGATACCACGATTTTCACTGGTCTCATCATCCACAGCCCGACTGGCCGGAAAACGCATATTCTCAATGGCTGCGCTCGAAGGGGCAGTCATGGGAACAACTGTATTCCGGTCCATCCACCGGCTTCGTGAAGGAAGGCGTGCCGGCGGAATTTCACCAGACCACCTGGTGCGCCGATATGGCGATCGACTTTATTCGCAGCAATACAAACCGCCCGTGGTTCTTCAGCTTCAATTGTTTTGACCCTCACCACGCGTTCGACCCACCGCCCGAGTACATGGCGAGATACAATACGGATGATATGCCGCTGCCGAAAATGAAGGCGGAAGAACTTAATTCGAAAACGTCCTTTCAACAGCTCGATTCGATCTGGGCGCACAACAGTCCGGGGGAATTCCACACGGCAGCGATGACGGATAATGATCGACGTCAGGTGACGGCTGCTTATTACGCGATGTGCGAATTGATAGACGATCAGGTCGGGCGCATCATGGACTGTCTGGAACAGTCTGGACAGCGTGGGAATACGATCGTGATCTTTATGTCAGACCATGGAGAAATGCTCGGAGACCACGGCATCTATTTCAAGGGCCCGCATTTCTATGACGAAGCCATTAAGGTTCCACTGGTCATGTCATGGCCGGGGCAGTTTCAGAGCGGACTGCGTGTTGATGGTCTGACGGAACTGGTCGACCTGGTGCCGACGTTACTGGATGCCGCCGATCTGGAAGTACCGGAACGCGTCCAGGGAAGATCACTGCTGCCGCATTTGGCCGGAAAGGCGGATCCGGCTCATCATCGCGATGCCGTCTTTTGTGAATACTACAACAGCTGGACTCACAGCGATGCCTATGGAACGATGCTGAGAACGACCGGTGAAAAAATCGTCGTCTATCACGGCTCCGATCAGGGCGAACTCTACGACCTGAATTCGGATCCCAACGAATTTGTGAATCTGTGGACGTCGCCTGGTCACCAATCCATGAAGCTGCGTCTGATGCAACAGTGTTTCGACGCCAGTGTTCTGAACATGGATCCGTGCCCGCCGAGGCGCGGTGCGTTCTGAATGCGTACTTCGCAGGTTAAAACCTGCTGTTGTTCCGCTGGACCTGGAGATAGAACGATTTGGAGTGTCCTCGCAGCAGAAATACTCCGCGCCGCCGGCCCACCAGCTGCAGGTTGATGTTTGGGTCAAAAAAAATGCTCAGCAACAGACCAAGCCCGGCCAGTCCGACGAGCGGCCACCATGAGCCGCTCTCGCGAGCAATACCAACGCCTCCGGCTGCTGTCACGAAGAATACGATCGCTCGGCCGATTCGCTTTTCCCACAGAATCATTCGTCGGTAACGGGGCCCCACGTACCAGGAGGCATCAACCATGCGGCAACCGTAGCGTCTGAACGCCCAAAACGTCGCGGGCAAGGCCATAATGAAAACGGTCAGATAAAACAGCTTGCCGGATGAGGATCCCGAAAAAGGAAGCTGCCCGCCGATCGTTGCCCCAACCAGAAGAAGGAATCCGATCACAGTCAACACAAGGGAGAATGCTCCTGTACCGGAGAGCATTCTGAGTAGCTTTTTTCGCTGCTCCAGGTCTTCGGTCTCTCCGTAACGAATGCAAACCAGTGGCAGTATCACGGTGTCTCTGCATAGAATCTCGCGCCGAGAAACCAGGAATTCGTCGTCTTCGCCAAGTTCCTGTTTTTCTGCGGCATCAGCAACAGGCGCCTGAAACGGATTGAAGTCGGTGCTGGGCTCGCTCATTGCGTGTTTCCGGATCGACGTTCAATGATGGACAGAACCTCCTGCAGAAACAACGGCGAGAGCCCTGCAAGAATATTCAGCCCCTGGTGAGTACCCACAACCTGCGGTTGAACACGCCGGCGTGATTGAATCAGTGAGAGGATAGCAGGCAAGCCCGTCCAGAACGTGAATACCAGATAGGACTCGCTGACCATGATGCCCAGAACGATGGCCCCGAAAAACAGCAACGCAAGGACGGTGGCCGTCACCCTCCACGATTTTCGCTTCCGCCGTTGCCTGTCCATGAGACCGCGTTCCACGTACCAGGTGGCCTGAGTTCTTCGCGTGGTTCGGTGGGCAAACCACAATACAACCGGAGTCAGAACCACAATAAGTAACAATGTCAGCCAGGCAGCTGCTGACACCTGATCCGCCGCGGACAGAGTACCCACTGGTTGCTGGGAGGCCACGATCAGCACCTGAGCTGCAAACGGCAGCCCGAAGCCCAGCAGCACCACTCGCAACCGATGCAGCACGAACGGGGTCCATTTCAGCACGTCAGACTGTCGTTCCAGCTCATCCTTGTCGCCCGTTCGGATACAAACTTCAGGCAGAGTGACGTTGGCACCGCAAAGAACACACTCGCTGGAAACCATGAACTCAGTGTCCGGCGACAGGGTGGTATCCTGCGGTTCGTTTTCCGGAGGACGATAAGGATTAAACGATGTGTCTGCGCTGTGAATATCCATGAATTTACTTTAACAAATGGAGCGTGGCGGTCACCTGGGACCTCCAGCCGCTCGTCTGCTCAATACTCTGAATTTTCGGCCGACTTTGACTGTGAATAGACGCACTGGCCGTTGAGAAATGCGTGTTTTTCTGCTAGCATTCGGCTCTCTCAACGAGATGCCGTAAATCATTATCTGAAAAATGGTTAGGTGCATTTCCACACGTTTATTTTTGCCATCAGCGCTCGTTTGCAAAACATAGCCCGGAATTTCGTGAGGTCGATTTCCGCGGCGTGATTCAATCAGTCCGCTGGTGGCACGTGATTACACAGATTTTGTCGGGAAGCCCCCTGCAAGAACCTCATTTTTGACCCGCTTTCCATGCAGTTTGCGCTAAGCACAGCTTAGCAGCCCCAAAGGAGTTTTCAGGTTGTCTACAGACGATCCCACAGGTGACCTTTCCGCGCCAACAGACGGCGGTGGAGATGATCGAGTTCAGCGCACCGACATTCAGGAGGAAATGCAGACCAGCTATTTGACGTACGCGATGAGCGTCATCATCAGCCGAGCGTTGCCGGATGTTCGTGACGGCCTTAAACCGTCTCAGCGTCGTATTCTGGTGGCGATGAACGACCTGAACCTCAGCCCCGGGGGCAGTCGAAAGAAGTGTGCAAAGATCGCCGGCGACACCAGTGGCAACTACCATCCGCATGGTGAAGGATCCATCTATCCAACATTGGTGCGGATGGCTCAGGACTGGGCGATGCGCGAAGTGCTGATCGACAAACAGGGGAACTTCGGTTCTCTGGCCGGGCTGCCTCCAGCGGCCATGCGATACACAGAAGCTCGACTGGCGGGTGCCGCGTCTGAATTGTTACGTGATATTGATCGCGATACCGTCGACTTTGTCAATACGTACGACCAGGAGCGCACGGAACCCGTGGTGCTGCCGGCACGATTTCCGAATCTGATCGTCAACGGTTCGACGGGTATTGCCGTCGGCATGGCCACAAGTATTCCGCCTCATAACCTTGCCGAAGTCTGTGAAGCGGTCAAACGCATTATTGAAAACCCGGAACTGACTCTGGACGAACTTCTGGATGCAATTCCAGGTCCTGACTTTCCAACCGGTGGCGTCATCTGCGGTCGTATGGGCATTCGCCAGGCGTACATGACCGGTCGTTCAACGATTGCGCTGCGTGCTCGCACACACTTTGAGACGGAAAAGAAAAGTGACGTGATTGTCGTTACCGAGATTCCGTACATGGAAACTCGCGACCGTATCC
This sequence comes from Fuerstiella sp., assembly GCA_029247265.1. Lineage (GTDB taxonomy): Bacteria > Planctomycetota > Planctomycetia > Planctomycetales > Planctomycetaceae > Fuerstiella. The sequence goes on along the minus strand of JAQWLN010000019.1, from coordinate 4,608 downwards.
GTGAGAAGCTGGAACTTCTGGTCCGCGATGAACGCATCAAGGGTATTGCCCGCATCGTTGACCTGACGGACCGCACCATTCCGTCGTGGCAGGTTCGCCTGCATATTGTTCTGAAGCGAGATGCCGACAAGGACGTCGTGCTGAATCAGCTGTTTCAGTTCTCACCGCTGCAGTCGACCGTCAGCATGATTCTGCTGGCACTGGACGGCAGCCGGCCGCAGCTGATGACGCTTCGTGGCATGCTGGATGCTTTTATTCGGCACCGCGTGGAAGTCATTCGCCGTCGTACGGAATTCATGCTGCGAGAGGCCCGCAAACGCAAGCACACTGTTGAAGGTCTGTTGCTGGCCCAGGTGGACATCGACCGCATCATCAAGACAATTCGCAACGCGTCCAGTCGCGCTGTCGCCAAGGATGATCTGCAGAAAATACCGATTCCTGCGGAACTTGTGGCTCGGGCACTGGGCGAGAACGGTTTTTCGGAATACCAGGTCGAACAGGGCACGGCGGAAGAGTACTTCATTTCGACCAACCAGGCCGAAGCGATCGTCTCGATGCAGTTGGGGTCATTAGCTAACCTGGAACGTGAAAAGCTGCAGGGCGAGCATGCTCAGCTTCTTGAGGATATTGGCGAGCATCTGCACCTGCTCAGCGATGAAGCGAACATACGTGCGGTAATCAGCGAGGACATGGATGAACTGCAGGGCAAGTACAACAACAAGCGTCGCACCGATATTTCCTTCGAAGAACTGGGAGACTACGACAAGGAGGCCCTGATTCCGGAAGAGGCCATGGTGGTGACGCTGTCGCGCCGCGGGTACATCAAACGCACGCCGTTGACTACGTATGAAGCTCAGAACCGTGGTGGGAAAGGCATTAAGGGCGCGACGTCAGACGAAGAGGATGCTATTGAGCATCTGTTCGTTTCCAGTACTCATGATTTCCTGCTGTTCTTCACGGATCGTGGCCGTGTGCACTGGCTGAAGGTCTACGACCTGCCGTTGCAGGCACGTACCGCCAAGGGGCGAGCGTTGGTGAATGTCATTGCTCTGGAGGAGGACGAACGAATCTCGAACTGCTTTAACGTTCGTGAGTTTCCGGACGACAAGTATCTGATGATTGCCACGCGCAAGGGCATCGTTAAGAAGACCGCTTTGTCGGCTTACGGACGACCTCAAAAGGGTGGCATCATTGCGATTCGTCTGGATGACGATGATTCCCTGGTTGACGTGCGAATTCTGGAGGGCGAACAGGATGTTGTCATCAGTACGTCCGGCGGGATGGCGATCCGATTCAGCCACGACGATGCTCGGCCGATGGGGCGAGCGACTCGGGGAGTCAAAGGGATTAACCTGGTCGCCGAAGAAGAGGTCGTGGGAATGGTGGTGGCCGAAACCAGCTGCACACTGCTGACGGTTTGTGAACTGGGCTACGGCAAACGTACACCGTTTGGAGCAGGACTGACGGGGGCATCTGATGAGGACGAATCTGATACTGAAGGTTCGTCCAGCGGAACGGCTCAGTACCGTCGTCAGCGACGTGGCGGCAAAGGACTTCGTGATATCAAGACGACTGCACGCAATGGCAAAGTCGTTGATTCCATGGCGGTCCGTGATGACGACGAAGTTCTGATCGTGACTGCCAAGGGCAAGATTCAGCGCCTGCGAGCATCGGACATCAGCACCATCGGACGAAATACGCAGGGTGTCCGCATCATGAAACTGGATGAAGGCGACACTCTGGCGTCCTGCGCTGTGATTGCCAGTGAGGATATCGAAGCTGAGGCAGCCAAAGCCCAGGTGCGCGACGAGGCTGCGGCGGCGGATGCTGCAACGACGAAACCAGACCCGGCTGACGATGTGTCACCGGAAAACAATGATTCGGATTCAACTGAGCAAACAGATAACTCGGAAGAATAAGCTGAGGATAGAACTCAGGAAGGTTCGTGGGGTTGCGAGTGTTTGCAGGGGCACCGCCCCGCGTACCGATGAAATGAGACTTGCGCGAATCCCCACGCCTGATTTGTTCCACTGGCAAATCGGAACTCGTCACGATGAGCGGTATTGTTGGTCACACGATGTACGCCGTTCTGGCCGGAATGGCGACCCGTCATAGAAAACTGCCGATTGCGCCGCTGATATATCGTCACTCCCCGAGTTATCTTTGCGGTGCATATCTTGGCTGTGACATTCAGACGATGCCGGAAGCCGTCTGTGTGGATACCGGACTGCACGTCGGCTATGGCACAGCGCCGCTTCAGCACAGCCCGCTCACCGGTGGTGCCGTACGCCCGTGGTCACTTGAGTTCGCTGGGAAATCGTTCCGGCCACGTGACATTCACAGCCTGTTCTACGGTCGTTCCCATCTGGTCTTTGGCTGGACGTCGGCCGAGCGCGAGCAGACGGTCCCCTGGGACCACCTGCCTGACTATTGCACGGCCGTCGTGCAGGACGCCGTCGAAATGTTCGGGCCGGGCCAGCGACAGCTAGCCTATCTGTTCGGCTGGATGGCTCATATCGTCAGCGACAGTCTGATCAAATCGGTTCAGCCGGGCATCGATCTGAATTTACTGGATGGGAAATATACGCCCAAGAATCGTCCCGTTCAGGATCTGTTTTCTTTTCACGAGATTGGGGTCAAAGAACTACATCTGAACTGGGCGGCTCTGTTAGGCGAACTTGCGGAAACGCCGATCGAGCCGATTCAACTGCATTACATGCGAGCTGCAAAACCACGAGGCGAATTGGCCGCCCATTTTTCAAATGCGTGGTCGCCACAGCTTGCCCCACTGCTCACTGTCGTTCTGAAGGAAAACCGTCGCTATCAGGCCATCCGTAATCCGCGTTTGTTGAAACGTTACGCTCTTAAGAAAACCGGACGGCGGTGGGACTGCAGTGAGGAACTTAGCCAGCAGGCGGGTGGACTAAGTTATTCGGAAATGGTTGAACTGGCAGAACAGGCTGACTTCAGACATGCGATGTGGCAAATGGGGGAAGCGATCGTTACGCTCTTTGAGCAGGTCATCGAACGTACACCGCCGTTGCAGATGTTAGGTTCGGAAAGTAGTCCTACATGGTCAGACATCACAAGTAGATGGCAAAAACATGACTGAGTTTCTGTCGCTGCACGGGGAATGACCAGTTCCCATCCACCGGTGCGCGATTAACCGCATGGGCATCGCTCCACGGGATTTTCGGTCCGTAAACAGGGAATGGAACAAACGGTTAGGTACAGTGATCTCGTTACCTTTGGTTCCGAAAGGGTCGGGAGTCATTTTCGGACTCACGACGATTAGCCCTGATGAATTACGGCCCGAAAAACACTACCGACCCTCTTGCTGATCCACACATCAGGCTGCTTCTTTCGTGCGTTCTGCTGTTTGCGACTGCTCACGAATCTCCCGCGCAGGATGTGCAGTACAATCGGGACGTAAGGCCGATTCTGGCGGACAAATGTTTTCGCTGCCACGGCCCGGATGCGGCAACTCGTGAGGGCGAACTGCGTCTGGATGACAGATCGAATGCAACAAGAGACCGCGATGGTCATCGAGCGATCGCACCAGGGAACGCGGCAGCCAGTGAAGTATTTCGGCGAGTCACTGCCGCTGATCCGGATGAGCGAATGCCACCGCGTGACTCCGGCTCTTCCCTCAACGCTGATGAAATTGAAAACCTCCGTCAATGGATTAAGGACGGTGCCGAGTATCAGTCACACTGGTCGTTCGTTGCCCCACGTCGCGCTGCATTGCCCTCGGTGAATGCCGATACGTGGTCCATAAACCCAGTCGACAGGTTTGTGCTGGCCAATCTGGAGCGTCACGGACGGTCACCTTCTGCGAAGGCTGATAATGCGACATTGATTCGTCGCGCTACGCTGGACCTGACTGGATTGCCTCCCGCTCTTCAGGAAATCGACGCCTTCGAACGTGATTCGGCAGACGGTCATGATGCCGCTTACCAGAGACTGATCGATCGGCTGCTGGCGTCGCCGCGCTATGGTGAGCGAATGGCAACCGCCTGGCTGGATGCGGCTCGGTACGCAGACACGAACGGATATTTCACCGACAACGATCGAGCGATGTGGCTGTGGCGCGACTGGGTCATCAGCGCTTTCAACAGCAACATGCCGTTTGACCGTTTTACCATCGAACAGCTCGCGGGAGATTTACTGCCGAACTCGACAATGGAACAGAAAATCGCCACTGGCTTCAACCGCAATCACATGGTGAACAACGAAACGGGCATCATTGAAGAAGAATTCCGCGTGGAATATGTGGTGGACAGAGTCGACACGACGGCCACGGTTTGGATGGGGCTGACCGTTGGTTGCGCTCGCTGCCACGACCACAAGTACGATCCGATTTCGCAGAAGGACTTTTATCGTTTCTTCTCGTACTTCAACAATGTGCCCGAACGGGGACTCAGTGGCAGCGGCGGCAATGCGGCACCACTGTTGAAAGTACCAACGGCGGAACAGCAGAATCGCCTCAACGAATTACCAGGAATGATCGCAGCAGCTCAGCAGGACGTTTCTGCAATCGCGAAGCAGCTCGATGCAGCCCAAACGACCTGGGAAACCACAGCCCTTTCAGAATTACCCGCGCCGGTG
>JAQWLN010000224.1 GCA_029247265.1 Fuerstiella sp. | reverse complement strand
TACATGCGAACCAAAGTTGTGTGGGTGACACTGGCAATCACGGTGGGGCTGACGGCGATCTTCCTCTGGCAGCCAGGGCCGATCCGCAGCCTCCTGTCGCTGAGTCAGAACCTGGGACCGGCACTCGACCGGTTCGAAGTGGATGACGATGGGCTGGTCTATGACTACAGCCCGGCATCGCAGTACAAAATGTCCCTGACCATTCGAGCCGGAAAGGCCTTCGACGCAAAGGCTCCACCGCACGTCGCCATCTGGCTCGAAAACGCTTCCTTCTACCACATCAGGACACTGCGCGAACCGGACGAGCTGACACGCGGTCGAGCCGCTCTTCCGTACTGGGATTTCAAAGTCCGCGGCTGGGAAGATGCGAAACGAAAAGCGAAGGAACCCGGCAAGGACCTGAATGACCAGTTGGAAGTGGACGGCGTTTCCGGCGCGACGCAGAACAGTTCATTCGATCCGGCCGACTACATTCTGCCAGCCGATCCAGACAATCCGATGCCCTACCGCCTGCTCATCGAAATCGACCAGCCGGATGACGATCAGCCCTCGCTGGTGTACTCAGTTGAAATCGATAACGCCGACCCTCGCGCGTTTCAATTGCTGGACCTGGTCGGGTATCCGAAGCAGGAAGAGAAGGACAAGGACGGCAAGGAAGTATGGTCGCTGTACTTCGTCGATGAGCGAATCGATTCGGCAATCGGGCTGATCGACAGCGTTTTACTAACGATTGATCGAAGCTGAACACAGTCAAACAGCAGAGTCCACGACAGCGCGAAAGAGTTCTTCGAAATCGCGGAATTTCCGCGCTAAATCCGGCGTGGATCGGCAGCGGACAAATGCGGCCTGCGTTGATTACTTCGCCGAAACTGCGAGAAAATCAGGTTGCCACTGACCTTTGGAGATCATGCAATGAAATCACAATTCAATCGTCGTTACATTCTTCGTGGAACGGGAGCACTCATCGCGCTGCCTGCGCTGGAATCTATCGGCTTTCGCCGTTTTGCTTCGGCTGCCTCAACAGCTCCCGCCACCCCCTCCAAACGCTGCGTCTTTCTCAGCATAGGCTTCGGCGTGACCCAGGAGACTTGGTTCCCGGATAGGGAGAAGACCGGCTCGGACTATAAACTCTCCGAGGGTCTCGCTCCACTCGCCCGTCACCAGTCCGACATCACGGTGGTGCAGGGATGCTCGAACGAGTTCACCAACGAAGCACACTGGAGCAGCACGTTTTGGCTTACACCCCGCGCACCAAACCAAACGGACGAGTGCTCGGTTATGAGGTTTCGGTATCGAACGACGGCCGGACATGGTCAAATCCAGTGGCGAAAGGCAAATTTCGAGCCAACGCCACAGTCCGGAACGAAATCAAATTCACGAAGCCGACGGACCGGCATTTTATCAAGCTGGCTGTCACAAATGCGGTCTCCGCGGGTAGCCAGCCCATTGCTGCGATTGGCGAGCTGGACGTGTTAACCAATCAATAAGCTGGAGGAACACACAATGATTCGTATCAAGCTGCTGAAAAGGGGCATGCTGCTGGCCTTTCAGGCGACCTCAGGAATCACATTACTATTGCTTCTCGTGATGCCTGCCGTGGCTGTAGATTCGGTCACCGGAGTGGATAAACGTCCGAACGTCGTTCTGATAATGGCAGATGACATGGGCTATGAGGCCCTGTCGGTCAACGGAAGCGAATCCTGCAAGTCGCTAAATCTGGATAAGCTGGCTGCCCAGGGCGTTCGTTTCACCAACTGTTTCTCAAACCCCATCTGTACGCCATCGCGAGCGAAAATCATGACGGGGCAATACAACGTCCGGAACTACATCAAGTTCGGCATGCTTGATCGCGGACAAACTACGTTTGCCCATCAGTTGAAGGCGGCCGGGTATGCAACCTGCATCGCCGGAAAGTGGCAACTGGGTAAACAAAAGGACTCGCCGCAGCATTTTGGCTTTGAACAATCCTGCCTCTGGCAGCACACGCGAAGCGGTCGGTCAAAGCAGAATGAGACAAAGTTCGACAGGCGATTCGTCAATCCCCTGCTGGAGGTCAATGGCATAGACAAGCACTATACCAATGGCGAATACGGTCCGCAGATCTGCACCGACTTCATCTGCGACTTCATTGACAGAAACAGGGAAGAACCTTTTCTTGTTTATTACCCAATGATACTCACACACTGCCCCTTCGACCCCACGCCGGATTCCACGGACTGGGATCCAAAGCGGCTGGGGTCGACTACGTACAAAGGCGATCGCAACGACCCACAGCGACATTTTCGCGACATGGTCGCATATGCAGACAAGGCCATCGGACAAATCGTGGCGCAGCTTGAAGAATCCGGAGTCCGTAACAATACGCTACTGCTTTTCACAGGTGACAATGGCACAGACAAACCCATCGTGACCCCATGGAACGGCACAACGGTCGTCGGGGGAAAAGGCACAATGACGGACACGGGAACGCGGGTGCCAATGATTGCCAGTTGGCCGGCAGGTATTAGGCGGTCAGGTCGAGTCGTTGATGATCTTGTTGAATTCTGTGACGTGATGCCAACGCTTTGCGAAGTCACTGGTGCCGAACTGCCATCGAACTATCCGGGAGACGGTTCCAGTATTGTTCCGGTGCTTTATGACAATGCCGGTGCCCGCAAAAAGGAGTGGATTTACATCTGGTACCGGGGACAGGTGATGGTTCGCAACAGGCAGCATTCACTGCTTGCAAAAACAGACGGCAGTGACGCCACATTGACTCGCTACAAGGGTCCGTTCGACGGGAAAAAGATTGCGGACTCCGCGCTTTCCAAGTCAGAACGCGCCGTCAGGGAAAAGTTTGAGGCAACACTGGCACGACTTGCCATGACCCGTCTTTCCAGCGTCCGCAAAGAAGTAGTCCACGAAGCAGGTGTAGGGCCGGTTCCCACCGGCCGAATGTTTACCGGGCCGGCACGAACCAGTACCGCCAGACTTGCTCATTCCAACAAGAAACAGATATGACAAAGCGACGAACAATCAGATTCATACAAACGGGCGCAAGCACCACCTTGTTACTTATGTTCATGTGCGCCACTTTGCCGATCGAGATTTTCGCGACGCAACCACAATCAGCCGCCGAACGACCCGATGTTCTGCCAGACCCGGACGGTAAGGCAGCCGACACAAACAAGCCCGTGCAGGTTTTTATCCTGCTGGGCCAATCCAACATGCTGGGCTTCGGCAAGGTCGAGGCGGCAAAAGGAAAATCGGACGGGTCACTGACACATGCAGTGAATGAGAAGGGCCTGTATCCCTACCTGGTCGACAAGGAAGGCGATTGGACGGAACGCAAAGACGTTCGCAATGTGCGCGTGATGGGAAGTGGAACGGGTGGCATGCGGCTTTTCAACAACGAATGGATGACGATCAAGGGCGGTAAAATCGGCCCCGAGATCGGCATCGGCCATCATTTGGGAAATGCGATTGACGCGCCGGTCATGATTCTCAAGAGCTGTATCGGCAACCGCGCCCTGGGCTGGGACTTGTTGCCGCCGGGCGGCGAGGGGTTCGAGTTTACGGACGCCAAAGGCGTGACCTGGATTCATCCTGCTTATAAGGGCACGCCTGAGCGATGGGAGAAAGGCACGGAGCCGAAGAAGATCAAATGGTATGCCGGTATGCAGTATGACGGTGACATCGCCCGAGCAAAGAAGGTGCTGGCAGAACTCGACAAGTATTACCCCGGTGCAACTGAATACGAAATCGCAGGCTTCTGCTGGTGGCAGGGTGATCGGGACAGCCGCAGCGCCGCGCTTTCCAGCCGCTACGAAAAGAACCTCGTTCATCTGATCAAGCAACTTCGCAAGGACTTTGATGCCCCCAACGCGAAGTTCGTTTGCGCCACACTCGGGCAGACCGAAAAGGACGCTACAGACAACGGCGGAAAACTACTCGATGCCATGTTCGCAGTCGACGGCACATCCGGAAAACACACTGAGTTCAAAGGCAATGTCGCCACCGTCTACAGCCACCCGTTGTCCAAAGGCGGCAGTTCCGGAGCTCACTATGGCGGAAATGCCGAAACGTACATGAACGTCGGCGAAGCCATGGGACGGGCCATGGTCAGGTTAATAAAAGCAGATCGATAAACTGAGATGAGCATGATCGATTGTCCTGCAATCGTCCACACTCCAGACCCGAACACGAGATCCGATTCGGAGAAGGGAAGTCATGAGCAACAGGGAAGCAGTGAGCAATAAACCGAGACAGATGAACAGACTGATCACAACAGGCGTGATGACAACGTTGTTTTTCTGGTGTGCCGCAACGGTACATGCAGCGGACGATCCCATTGCCGCCAGCGAAAAACACCAGGAGCAATTCGAGGCGGACGCGTTTAAGAATGCTTCACCTGCAAAGTGGCAGCAGGTGTTTTTCGATCCCGGGACCGGTAACTGGAAGAAACGATGGTTTCTCGACGGTGAAGTCGGCCAGGTCAGGAACGGGCCGGACGGCATGAAGTTGACCGCAGGGCCGGAATTCAGGAACGATGCCCATCACATGGTTCTCTGGACACGCGATCAGTTTTCCGGAGATCTGAAAATTGAATTCGAATATACCCGTCTGGACGACGAAACCCGCTGCGTCAACATCCTCTACATCCAGGCGACAGGAAGTGGCGAGGGGCCGTATGCGCAAGACATCTCGGAATGGAACACGCTGCGTCGGGTTCCTTCTATGAAGACGTATTACAACCACATGCATGCCTACCACATCAGCTACGCAGCCTTCCCCAATAACGATGACACCACCGGCTATATTCGAGCCCGCCGCTACCTGCCCGGTGCGTCCGGTTTGAAAGGCACGGATCTGAAGCCGGACTACTATCCCGAAGGGTTATTTGAGACAGGGGTCCCCCACCAAATCACCGTCATCAAGAAGGCACGGGCGCTGTACATGCGAATCAGGAATGCACAGGAAACGTATTACTGCCACATGGCGAACCCGGATTTGCCTGCCATCGACGAAGGCCGTGTTGGGTTGCGGCACATGTTTACGCGTTCTTCGCGTTACAAGAATTTTCGCATCAGCACCTCCCAACCTGTGAAGCATGCCGCTCATGAATCGCTGGTGAAGAAAACACATCTGGCATCGATTGAGACAAAGGACCGAGTCCTGCGCAAAAGGATTGCCCAGGATTCCGGTTGGCCCGGCGGCGCCTGGGGAGACACGCTTTGGTCGCTCGCGGCCCTGTATCTGAATGAGAAGGTGGAATCGGCCAATGCGCGGCTGCTGAAGCGGGCAAACGATTACATCGCCCTGCACCGTGCGAACAAGAACATATCGAGTTTCAATCCGGAAGAAGCCGTCGAAACTCCGTGGGCCTATTTCGCAATCACCGATTACATCCGAATTCTCTACCTGTTCCATGCGAACAGCGTTCACTTTCCAGGGCGGCTTACCACGGAAACGGAAGCGGCGATGAAGGAAGCTCTTTGGTTCTGGGTGAAATCAGAAAGTAAGGTGTCGGATGCGTCTCTGAACAGCCTGCTGGTTCTGCTGGGCACTGAGAACCATGACCTCACCCGCCGACCAAACCACTATCTGATTTCGGCGATTCTGAAGGACGACCCGGCGTTTCGCGATCGACGCTATGACGACGGGCACACGGCCGCTGAACACGCTGAGGCATACACAATGTTCTTTCAGGAGTGGCCACGAAAGCGTGCGGCGACGGGATTGTGGATCGAGGTTGGCTCCAACACCTATCAGAAATACTCCTGGCCTGCGCTGTTCAATCTGCACGAACTTGCACCTGACCCAATTGTCAGAGAACGATTCGGCCTGCTGCTGGACCTGGCATTCATCGAAGAGGCACAGATATCCGTGCGAGGACGTCGCGGAGGTGGACGAAGTCGCGCCGAATACGGCAGGAATGCTTTTGAATCGTATAAGAACCTGCTGTACGCTCCCGACAATCAGCCTGCGGGCTCAAGCCATTCCAACGTCATCGAAACGAGCCGGTACCAGCTGCCAGCCGCCGCCATTCTGCTGCGAGAACGGGAGTTTCCGGCGGACGAGCCATTCCTGATCCGCAACCGAGTGCTCGGAGAACTGGAAGCCAGTCGCCCGGACGATGGGAAGCACAATCGATTCGCCGCCGACTCTGCCCTGGTGAACTATGCCTGGCGGACACCTCACTATCTTCTGGGAAGCACCCTGCAAAACCCGGCATTGACGTTGCCGGGTCCGAAAGCTGAAAAACCTGTCCTGAAGTACGGTGGGATTTCCCGACAGAAACGCTGGTGCGGCATGCTCTTTGATGATCCCGAAAGTCGGGAGGTGTGCGCCGTCTACCCGATCATCGAACAGACTCGAGGCGGTCGTCCGCAGCATTCGCATTGGAGCGTCCAGCACAGGAACGTCACTCTTCTCCAGCGCATTGCACCCGAGACGAAGCGACGAATGGGCTCATACAGCACAGGAGCGATCAGCATTCGTTTCCACGGCAGGGAGTTACAGAAAACAGAAGAAGATGGCTGGATCTTTACCAGCAACAGAAAAGCGTTCCTTGGCGTGAAGTTTCTCGACGGCGCCTATGAGTGGGATGAAGAAGGCGAGCAGGCAAGTCCCGCTGACTTCGACCACGCAACTGATGCATCAAGAATTCTGTTTCATGCCGGAGACGTCACGACGCATTCCACGTTCGAGCAATTTCGCAGCGCTGTGCTCGCCAGCCGCCTGACGGTGAGCCCGGAAAAAATGGAATATCAATTCGGCCCCGCTGCAACCCGAATCGTCGCGACCGTCTTCGACGTGGATCACACCGCAGCATTCACCTTACCCACAGTCGATGGGCGTCCGATTGATCTGCGACCTGCAGCCACGTGGCAAAGTCCCTACCTGAATGGAGATTTCGGCAGTGATAAGGTGTCTGTCACGGTAGGTCCTTTGAAACAGGTTTTCGATTTCTCTCGTGACACAATCAGCAACCAATAAGACAACATCAAAACCATGAATCACAGAGTCCACACAACTCTCCGCGTGTCGATCTTCTTACTCTGTGCGTTCAACCCATCCGCGGCGAATCCTAAATCGAAGCCATCACCGGCGAAGAATCTCATGGCCGCCGGGGCTCTGACATCCCAACACGCAATGGCGATTAATTGAACGGGACAAACACCATGAAGATCCTTGCGAAATCTGCGAGTCTGTGGCTCGTGTTTCTTGCGTTGACCGGCACGTTGCAGGCGGTTGAGCCGATCCCGTTGCGGGCCGGCCCCGTCACGATGGTCTTCGATGCAAACAACGTGTTTCTGCGTTACGTGCGTGTGGGACCGCACGAAGTTCTGCGCGGCATCAATGCTCCGGTTCGCAACGAAAACTGGGCGACAGTCACACCGGAAGTTTCGAATCTGCGTGTGATGAATTACGGAGATCATTTCAAGGTGACGTTTGATGTGGCGTGTCGACAGGCAGACATTGATTTCCGATGGAAAGGCACGATATCCGGCAGCGACAAGGGAGTGGTCGAGTTCAGTTTCGACGGCGAGGCACATTCCACGTTCAAACGAAATCGAATCGGGTTTTGTGTGCTGCACGGGCCGTCTGCAGCTGGTCAGCCATGGAAAATCGAAACGGCCGACGGCAGCACATCGAAGGGAAACTTTCCAAAGTTCATATCAGCCCATCAGCCGGCAAAGAACCTGCGATCGGTGACCCATGAAGTGACAACCGGAATGCGCGCTCGAGTGGACTTTGCGGGTGAAGTTTTTGAGATGGAAGACCAGCGCAACTGGACGGACGCTTCGTTCAAAACGTACTGCACGCCACTGGAACTTCCGTATCCGGTTGAAGTTCCTGAAGGGACGAAGATTTCTCAGAAGATCACGATCAGCGTCGCAGGCGACCTAGAAGATGTGGCGCAGTCAGCCGGGGCCGGAACGGTGCTCACCATCGGCAGGAAGGAAACACGACTTCCACGCCTGGGTGTGCAGGTGTCGAATGAAGTTCAGAACCTGACAGATGATCAGGTGCATCGTCTCAAGGCACTGAATCTTGATCACCTCCGTATCGACCTGGCCCTTTCAGAAGATTCCTTTGTCGATGATCTACGACGAGCGACCACTCAGGCCAAAGCTCTGGGAGTATCACTGCACATCGGTCTGAACCTGGGAGCATCACCTGCATTCCCGGTGCTGTTGAAGGAGGTCGCGAACCTGCAGCCGCCGGTTTCTTATTGGCTGGTGACCGGCGGTGACCCGGAGGATTTTGGCACGGTGCGCGAACAGCTCGGTGCACCGGCAGGTGACGCGAAGATCGGAGTCACTCGGATGACAAACTTCGTGGACCTGAATCGTGCTCGGCCCGATGACAAGTCGATTCAGGCCGTCGGCTTCGCCATCAACCCGCAGATCCATGCATTTGACAATGCCTCGATGATCGAGACGCTGCCGATCCACGCTGATGCCGTCAACAGCACTCGCCAGTTTGTGCCAGACCTGCCGCTGATCATCGGACCTTTGACATTGGCGCCGCAGTTCGTTGGTGGAGAAGATCCGCCCGGAGGTCCACCGCCAGGTCCATTACCCACCTGCATTGACGGTCGACAGGTGCAGCCGTTCGCTGCCGCATGGACACTCGGCAGCGTGAAATATCTGTCACAAGCTGGCGCGAATAGTGCGACGTTCTTTGAAACCATCGGCTGGGCCGGCATTATGGACGCCGATGATGTCGCTGCCCGACCAAAGGAGTTTCCATCGCAGCCGGGTAACGTCTTCCCCGTTTATCACCTGCTGCACAGTATCGGTGAATTCAAGGGCGGGGCTGTGCGACAGGTCCGCACGTCAGATAACCTCGCAGCTGTCGGACTGGCACTGCAAAAGCCGGGGCGGATGCGAGTGCTGGTTGGGGATCTCACCGGAAAAGCTCAGACGGTCACCCTTCGCGGACTCAGCGGTATCCCCGTTGACGTCAAGGTGCTTGGCGCGAAGAGAATTCAGACGACACCGGAACTTTCCATCAGTCTGCCACCGTATGGCGTTGCCGTCATTGATCGGGCTGTTGACAGATGAAGTCCAATTCACCAACCGTATCACGGCTGCTGCTGGGGTTGTCCGCCGTCAGTGCCATCGTCTGTGCCGTTGCCGGTTTGAAAGAAATGACGACCTGGATCGGGCCGTCATTGACAGGCTGTGTTGTCGGCCTTGCGATGGCGGCATCGGCAAGCCAGGGAATGCTGAAACAGCTGGCGTTCACGATCTGGATCGTCGCCGGCGTCGTTGTGGGCATGTCCTTCAATAAGTGTTTCATCACGTTTCCACCGCAGCTTCCGATACTGGGCGAATTGGAGATGAGCGTCGTCTTCATCCCGGTTCTGCAGGTCATCATGTTTGCAATGGGGACGACGCTGAGCGTAGCCGACTTCACCCGCGTTTTCAAAATGCCCACTGGTGTTCTGATCGGGCTTGTGTGTCAGTTCACAATCATGCCATTTGTCGGATTCGGCCTCGCGTATTCCTTCGGCCTGCCGCCCGAAATTGCTGCGGGCCTTGTCCTGGTGGGATGCTCACCCAGCGGGCTGGCTTCGAACGTCATGGCGTTTATCGCGAAAGCCAACGTCGCGATGTCCGTGACGATGACCGCATTTTCCACGATGCTGGCTCCGCTGTTAACACCCATACTAATGAGCATTCTCGCGGGCGAACTGGTGGACATCGATGTTCCAAAGATGATGTGGAGCATGACGAAGATCGTGCTGCTGCCGGTTCTGGCCGGTCTGGTGTTTCATCATCTGATCTATCATCGATTGAAGTGGCTGGACCGAGTGATGCCGCTGGTGTCCATGGTCGGCATTCTGATCATGACCGTGCTGACGGTGGCGATTGGACGCGACAAGCTGATGCAGGTCGGTC
>JAQWLN010000223.1 GCA_029247265.1 Fuerstiella sp. | reverse complement strand
AAAACAGATGCCGCCGAATTTGTAACAAATCTGATTTGTCGTTCGGTCCTTCGGATCAGATCAAAACGGAGAGCATGGGTAGTCTGGCGTTTTCCGAATATGCCGATTATTCGGCCGATCGCTAATCGTGCGTTCTACCGGTTGATCAGCAGACTGAATGGTCACAATAGCTGTCGTCGAACAACCTCGGTGCCTCAGGTTACCTGGCGGCAATAATGAAAAGCGACCACAAAAGTCAATTTGCGGCGAACGTCTGACTTTGCGGTCGTTTCAGCGGATGTGAAGAAAGCTCGACTTAAACATTGTATCCAGTGGTGCTGTACGCTTCGCGAAGTCGACGTGGACAGATAAATTCCACCTGATCAGATTTCCAAGAATAGGCTGCCTCGTCGGTGAGGCAGCCCACACTCTCTGAAAGCATCTCAACCATGTCCGGCACAGACAGCGTCCCGTCAGACCATCGTGATTTCGTGCGACAAATCGTCGAGGACGACATCCGCACGGGCAAGTGGCAGGGGATCGTCAAAACGCGATTTCCTCCGGAACCCAATGGTTATCTGCACATCGGCCACGCAAAGTCCATCTGCCTGAACTTCGGAATTGCTCAGGAGTACGGCGGCAAATGCAATCTGCGGTTCGACGATACGAATCCGGAAAAGGAAGACGTGGAGTATGTCGAATCGATCAAAGCCGATATTCGCTGGCTCGGCTTTGACTGGGAAGACCGACTATTCTTCGCGTCGGATTATTTTGAGCAGCTCTACAAATGGGCAGAGCAACTCATCAACGACGACAGGGCGTACGTATGCAGTCTGCCCCTTGAAGACATTCGAGCAGGCCGTGGCACACCATCGCAGCCAGGAACCGACAGTCCGCATCGAAGTCGCAGTACGGAAGAAAACCTTGATCTGTTTCGTCGCATGAAAGCCGGCGAATTCGAGGAAGGTGAACACGTGCTGCGCGCAAAAATTGATATGGGGCACAAGGTCATGCTGCTCCGCGATCCGATCATGTACCGCATCCGCAACGTAACACACCATCGTACAGGCGATACGTGGCGCATCTATCCGACCTACGATTACACCCATGGGCAGTCGGATTCCATTGAAGGAATCACACACAGCATCTGCACGTTGGAATTCGAGAACCGTCGCCCGCTGTACGACTGGTTCTGCGAAAATCTCGGCATCCATCATCCTCAACAGATCGAGTTCAATCGTCTGAATCTGACGTATACTCTGATGAGCAAGCGACGACTGTTGCGGCTGGTTAACGAGGGCCATGTTACGGGATGGGATGATCCGCGCCTGCCTACGATCTCAGGACTGCGGCGCCGGGGCTACACCGCGGAGTCCGTTCGCAGTCTGTGTACTCATGTCGGTGTCACCAAACACAACGCGACCACTGACATGGTCGTTCTTGAGAATCAAATCCGCGAGGAGCTGAATAGAACGGTCGAACGCCGTATGGCTGTGCTGGACCCACTGAAAGTCGTCATCACGAATTATCCCGAAGGTCAGTCAGAAACCCTGGAAGCCGTCAACAACCCGGAGGACCCGGCAGCCGGCTCTCGCAATGTTCCATTTGGGCCGGAAATCTATATCGAACGAGAAGACTTCATGGAGGACCCGCCCAGGAAGTTTTTCCGACTCGGACCGGGCCGCGAAGTGCGGCTGCGCTGGGCGTATTTCGTGAAATGCCATGATATGGTGAAAGATGCAGACGGAAATATTACAGAACTCCACTGCACGTATGACCCGGAAACCAAGGGCGGCAACGCCCCTGACGGCAGAAAAGTGAAAGCAACGCTGCACTGGGTCAGTGCCGGGGATGCCATTGATGCCGAGGTGCGGCTCTACGACCACCTGTTCGTAACAGAAGACCCGGATGAAGTGGCAGACGAATCTCAGGACTGGCAGAACAACCTCAATCCCACCTCGTTGCAGGTGATGGCTGCCAAACTGGAACCATCTTTGTCGGCACCGGCTCAGGGGTATCGCTGTCAGTTTGAACGGAAGGGATATTTCTGCGTGGATCAGGACAGCACACCGGAAAAACCTGTCTTCAACCGTACGACCACCCTGAAGGCGCCGTGGGTCAAGAAGAAAAAGCAGACCGGTTAATATAACACGTTCGTCGGACCGCCGGCAGGACCTGCATATCTCAACTGCAGACGGACTGCTGGATTGATGATCACCGTCACGCACAACTGCTGCTGACACCGCGGCATCTGTCGGTGCCGCGGTTAGCCAAGTTCCTGAGAACGCTTCGTCGATGCGGCGACTGCGTTCATCAGCGCGGCTCGTACGCCCGCCTTTTCCATCTCATGGATCGCTGCGATCGTCGTGCCGCCAGGACTTGTTACGGCGTCCTTCAACGCGGCAGGATGCTCGTCTGTCTCCAGTACCATCTCGGCTGCACCCGCGACTGTCTGCGCGGCCAGTCGAGTCGCCATGTCACGTGGCAGGCCAACCTTGACACCACCGTCGCTGAGCGCTTCGATGATTTGAAAAACATAAGCCGGTCCGCTGCCGGAAAGCCCGGTGACGGCGTCCAGAAGTTTCTCCGGGACGTTTTCGACCAGACCAACGGTTTCCAGCAATTCGTTCACGATTTTTTCATCGTCGTCGGTGGCGCAGCTGCCACGACTCACGCCGCACGCTCCACGACCAATCAGACATGGCGTGTTGGGCATTACCCGAATCAACCGAGTGCCTGACGGCAACCCAGACTCCAGAGTCGAGATCGTCACGCCGGCGGCAATCGATACCACCAGCTTTGATGACAAAGTCAGGGGATCAAGTGCTGCCAGCGCTGTTTGCATGACCTGCGGTTTGACCGCCAGAAAAACAATGTCTGCATCGTTCAGCGTTGGGTCTGCGGTCTCACCAGCGATGGCACCTTTGCCAACAACCTGAAGAAAGTGTTCCCGCGATGCTGTTGCCGGATCGGCTCCAAGAATCTGATCTGAGGACAGCAGTTCGCGGGTGAATCCGCAGGCCAGAGCCGTGGCCATTCGGCCTGTGCCGAGAAATCCGATTTTGACGTTTTGTAGCTGCATGCCGTTTTTCACCCTAGGTATAATCTTTCATCCCGGCCTGTTCACTGGTAGTCTGAGTAGGCATTCTGTGCCGTGAAACGCGAATTTCACCATGAGACTGAACCGATTGGTCGAAATTCTACGGATCTGCAACACAAATCAGAGAAATGTGAAGGTCTTTCAGGTGTTCTCGTACCTGATCTTGTCGTCTCCGGCGACATCGGGGTACGTACAGTTCCAAACCTGCATCCAGAAACAGTTGAGACTATGAAGGCCAACATTTTTCTAATCGCTGTTCTGAGCATGTCGGTATCTGCTGATCTGGTGATCGCTCAGGCCGTTCGTAAAGTGACCGTCAAAGGACCTGACGGCAAGCCTATGGTGGTTGAAGCTAAGGTCGCGCCAGGTGCGAAGCCGACGCCCCCAGCAGGTGGCAACAGTGCTGCGACGAAAAAAGCAGATGGCAAGGACAAGAAGGCCGAGGACGGGAAGGATAAAGCCAAGGGAGCGGACGCAGCAGCCAAAATCATCAAACGCCCGACGTCGTCCGACGAGCCGGCAAAGGCGATTGGCACTGAAGCCGTCATAACAGATGGAAAGGTCACGTTTGACCTGAAGGGCCAGTCATGGGATCAGGTACTGCAATGGCTGGCGGACACTTCCAAATTGTCTCTCGACTGGCAGGAGCTCCCCGGCGACACGCTCAACCTGACGACAACTCGTAGCTATACACTGGAAGAAGCCCGCGACATTGTGAACCGTCACCTGCTGGCCCGTGGTTTCAGTATGGTTCGTAATGACGAGTTACTTTCAGTCGTGAAGATTGGCGATATTAAATCGTCGCTGGTCCCCCGCGTCGATCCCTGGGACCTGGAATCGCAGCTGGACCATACCTTGTGCAAAGTGTCCTTCGACCTGAGCTGGCTGATTGCCGATGAAGCCGTCGAAGAACTTAAACCGTTACTTAGCACGGCTGGCACGATCAGCAAATTGAGTCGCACGAATCGACTGGAAGTCATGGATACGGCGCGCAGCCTGAAGGATATCTATCGCATTCTTCAGGACGAACAGGCAGACACCGGACAGGAACAACTGGTACGTACCTTCCGACTTAAAGATCGGCGAGCCAGCGAAGTTATTGAACTGCTGCGAACCCTGCTGGGCCTCGAAAACGAGGGCGGTGGTGGAGGAGGCGGTGGCGGCTCGTCCGGCAGTTCGTCGCAGATGTCATCCATGATGCGTCAGATGCAGCAGCAGATGCAGCAGCAAATGCAGAAAATGAGCAGTGCTGCCAAGGGGGGTGGTAGCGGAGGCAAAGAACCCACCAAGACCCGACTGGTGCTTAATCAGCGAGAGAACATGATTCTGGTACAAGCTGCTCCGGATCAGATGGCGATTATCGACAAGGCGATTGAGCAGATTGACGTACCGATTGAAGCGGGCAATTCGCTGCTGCAGAACATAAATCGCATGAAGGTCTATCGTCTGGAAACCGTAGATCCCCAATCACTGGTCGATCTGCTGCAGGAACTTGGCGACATGGATCCTGGCACTGTGCTGAAGGTGGACGAAGACAAGAAGTCCATCCTGGCGTGGGCCAGCCTGGCCGATCATCTGACCATCACGACCCTCGTAGAACGTCTGGACCAGTCCGGTCGCTCCTTTGAGGTGATTCCTCTGCGGCGGCTGGATGCGGAATATGTGACTGGGACGATCCGAGCCCTCATGGCGCCTCCTCCCAAAGAAGACAACAGAAACAGTTACTACAGTCGCTTTTCGTACGGCCAGCCGGAGAAGAAGGAAGAGAACGAAGACTTCAAGGTAGAAGCAGATCTGGAGAACAACCGTCTGCTGGTGTACGCGAACAAAGTGGAAATGGAAGAAATCAAGGGATTGCTGCAAAAGCTGGGAGAGATCCCGGACCCCGCCGCATTGGACAACGGCATTCGTGTCTTTGAAATGTCTCCGAACGAAAGTCCGCACCGCGTTATGGAGCGCCTGAAACAGCTGTGGCGTCGCGACAATGAACTGCAAATTGACCTGCCAAAGGAAGAAGATCCGAAACCGGAAACAGAAAAGACGCCGGACGAAGCAGAATCCACAGATGCGATTACTTCGACGGTTGCACGTCCGTCGTCGGTCAGGCAGTGGCCTGGTTCGCGAGCCGAGCACATTGACGCAACTCCCCAATCACCGGATCCTGCATCGCTCTCGGCGGAAGAGTTCTTTCAGCTGTTGAACAGCCCCGAATCAGAAACAATTTCCGATGTGGCAGAGGCGCCGCGGGAGGCCGCATTTTCAGCGACAAACAGGCCGGCAGGAGACCAGGTTTCTTCGTCGAATGTCGGAATTACTGCTGAGGCCGTGCCGCAGGTACTGACTGCCATGCAGAGCGGTTCGGGTTCGGAAGATCGCGGAGCGGCTCCTGTACGATTTTCAATTTCACCCGATGGCCGGCTGATCGTCACCAGTGACGACCCGGCTGCCCTGCTTGAAGTGGAAGACCTGCTGAAAGAGCTGGTCCGTCCCGCGCCAAATTACAGGGTGTTCGATCTGAAATTCGCGACGCCGTCATGGGTGACGTTTAATCTGGAAGACTATTTCAAGGCCGATGAACAGACAGAATCGGGAATGGAATACAATCCCTTTTACGGCTACATGCCATCCACCAAGAGAGTCAGCGGCAATCACAGCCTGTCACAACGCCGACAGCCGACGTTTATTTACGACAATTTTACGAGCACGATTCTTGTGCGCGACGCCGACCGTCGGCAGCTGCAGATTATCGAAGATCTGATTGCGATCTACGACGTGCCGGAACCTGCTGACACGCGGGCCATGCGAGTAAACAAGATCTTCAGACTGCAGAACACAAAGGCAGAAACGGTCGCTCAGGCGGTTAAGGATGTCTTTCGAGACCTGCTGAGTTCCAACGACAAGGCGCTGGAGAAAAAAGGGGACGAAAAATCACAGCAACAGTCGCGGTATTCGTACTTTGGCAGCAGCCAGGACGACGACGACGATTCCCCGATCCGATTCAAGGGCCTGCTGTCGATCGGAGTTGACCCCATTTCCGACACTCTGGTCGTTTCGTCCACGGCTTCACTGATGGAAACGATCAGCGACCTGATCGTGGAACTGGACAAAGCGGCCGAAACGTCGTCCTCCGTTCAGATACTCAAGCTGGACCCGACCGTCAATATCGCGTTGATCCAGGAACGCCTCAACGAAGCTCTGGGTGGGGCGAAGAAGAAACCTGAGGGACAACCCAGGAGCAGGAATGGCCGCGAAGGTCCGAATGGAATTCCTGTCGGCGCACAGCCAAATCCTGGTTCAAAATGATGTTGTTATTCGCTTGAGGGCAACGATCGATCTGGGCGCAGTGACTGGCGCCACCAACTGTCAAACGTAACCTGCTTCCGAAGGGGCGGGCGCGATTAATGCACCATTGACAATCTGCAGCCGGTTTGACGTACACGACAAAGAGAACTGACCCTTCCTGCCGCGAACACCTCAGTTGGCTCCGCTGACAGTCGTTTCATACTTCACACCATCCGGAACCGGTACGGGCACGGCAACAGTTGTGCCGAATTCACCTTCGGTTTTCGTGAGGGAATCGACAGCAACAAAGGCGGTGAACGAGCTCATCAGATTGTAAGCCAGTGCCGTATTCGTCACTGCCTCCCTGATCTCACCGGCCGCTTCGGGAGCGTGACTGGCGTAATTGATCATGTCCTTGATCTTCAACCGAGCCCACACAGCAGCAATACCTTTGTGATCCTTCGATGCGTCTTCTGCATCCAGGGAAACGGTGAACGAAGTGGCCTCCATGTCGACTCGGCCGGTGACACTTACTGTATCCGGTTCGCCTCTGAACCGACCGGTAATAACCACCGGACGCCCAACGATCAAATCGGGAAGCCGTTGTGGATAGACGTTCGAAACGTCCATGTTGCCAAAGTCGATGGATAAGTCGGTCATCGCTGGGTGGCTGATCTGCTCATGGAAGCGCCCCATAATTGTCGTTGCGTTGTCATTCAGGCTCAGGTACGCCACGGCACCTCGACCGATAATCGCCATCCGATCCATCAAAAATCGATTTGGGGAACTGCCGACACCAAAGCTGAAGATTCGAGACGACCTCACTTTGTCGTGGATAGTGCCCATGATCTGCTGTTCGTTGCCGATGTAGCCGTCGGTCATGAATGACACCAGACGAAAGCGACCTTCGTCGTGCGGAAAATCGAGTGCCGCTCTGATGCCTTCGATCATGTGAGTGCCACCGGTGCCATTCAATGACGCCACATATTTCAGACCACGCTGAATATTGGCTTCCGTTGCCAGCACAGGTACGGGCCCCAACTGAGAAGCATTGTTGGAAAATCGAATGATCTGAAAACTGTCTCGCGGGGTGAGCGACTGCAAAGCACAGCTGATCGCCGCTTTTGCCTGAGCGATCGGCTTGCCTCGCATGCTGCCTGAGCAGTCCAGTACAAAGACCATTTCCATGGGACTCCGCTGTACCTGAGCCAGGTCAGCTGGCGGATACAGCATCATAGTGAAATATTTGCCATGCTTGTCTTCATGAGTCAGCATGGACGTCTTGATCTGCTCGCCCGCAACTTTGTACCGAAGTACGAAATCCTTGTTGGGGATGGAATCTCGGGAAGACAATGACACCCGCCGCTGTGACTCGCAAATTTCTTTCATGTCAACCTCGTGATTGACACACAGAACATTTTCAACATCAACACCTGCAGCGATGTTCAGCAACAATGAAATATCGTGACCGCTGCGTTCGTTTGGTGCCAGGTACTGTACTTCCGTGTTCTGCCCGCTGGCACCATGCCCGCCTCGCGCAACAGCCCCCACTCCATCTGCCGTTGCCGGTGGATTAAACCGAGGACCGACAACCATGGGAAACACGAACTCGTAGGCCCCGTCGTCGTACCTCAGAGTGTTGAAGTAGCGAATGTTGATGTCGATTTTCTTACCAGGTTCAATATTGGCCACCTTCTGGGTAAAGATGTTCGGCCGCTCCTGTGTCATCAGCGCCGCCACGTGTCCCTGCGATTTCGCAGCCGCGTATATCCGTTCTGCCTTCTCACGTTCACGAATGATGCCACGTATTTTTCGGTCGCCGACGGTCATGACAAATTCATTCACCGCGGCATTCTGCGGCAGAGGAAAGACGTACACGGCTTCAATTTTGGAATCGTACGGATTATGAAACTGTTGAGTCACATCGACGGTTGCGATATAGCCGTCGATATTCCCTTCGACAGCAGTATGCTTCAGTGGGACGGGAACCTGTTTGGGGTGGTTCGGCAACGTCGCCATCAACGCTCCACAACCAGGCACCTCAGGATTTGGATTCGTCGCTGTCGTATCCGTTGCTCTGGCGATGACCCAGAGTTCTTCGCCAGGCTGCAGGTCCAGTTGCAGCGCCTTCTTCTTTGATTCGGGCAGAGCGAGAGCATCGTAATCTGAATCAAAAAACAATCCGCGAACGGTATTACCCCGCGTCAGTGAACGGCCTTTGTCTGCCGTACCCTGTTGTCCACCTCGCCCATCTCCACGACCACGAGCCCCGAGCTGCCCTGACAGTGATTTTTTTGCCAGCTCTTCTTTACTCTTCACCAGTCGCTCAGTCGTTTTCTCCGAATCCTGTCTGTCCGGGCTGACCTGCTGCAACACTGAATTCTTCATTCGTCTGTGTTCCTGATCTGCGATCGGCTGTGGTGACGCTTTCCTCACAGCCTCTTCCGCAGTACCGACAGCAGCGGCCGATGCGGGACCATTGGCGACCGATACGGCTTTGCCACCGAATAGCTCCATCGCTTCCGCATTTGCCTCCTGCTTTGAACCTGACTGCGGCTGAGGTGTCGTTGCCACGGATGAGCGGCCTGCGATGCGCCTCGCCCGTTCGATTTCGCGTTTCGGCCGCTCAACAGGACTGCTGCTGAGTGACGTGCTCACGTCTGCGTCAGCAGCGGCGATTTCACCGCCCGGCAATACTTCGGATTCTTCCATCGCGCTGCCGTCCATCTCCGTGCCGAACGAAAAAAACTCGTCCGACAGGTCGTCGGTAGCGGGCGATTGCGCTGGTGTATCGACGGAGTCGTTCGCGGTTGGTTCACCAGTCTGTCCGCAACCGAGAAAAGTAAGGCTGACCACAGGGATAAGTGTGGCCGCCAGCACCCAGCGAACATCGACGCGTGCGAATTTCATGTCATTCACCTTTCGGTAGGATCGTGATTCGTATTTTGATTGTTTCTGCCAGGTGCCGAGTTCGCGCTGAAGCCGATCACCACCCTGCCCTAAGCCTCAGCCTTCTCAATCGACAACTCAGCTGGCACCCGTTTCCCATCAGTCGTGGCCGAAACACTCAGTTTCGTTTCGTACTCCTTGACGCCCGGCCCCTGCAGTTGCACGTGAATCCGTGCCACACGGCAGCGACCTGCCGGAAGATTCTCGCCCGTCGTGAACGCTGCAATTATCACTCGATTATTGGACATCGCCCTGGGGTCGTAGTACGGAGGCTCCGCGAAGACAGCTGGTTCACCGCCTTCAATGCCCACGATTTCGACGCCTGGCGTCTTACTGGCCAGCTCGATCTGATACGCAGCCAAAGGCTGATTGCCCGAATCGACGAACACGTCAATGGCCTCAAACCGCACGGCATCCGCCTTGACGTCATTGGGGCCTTCCAGCTGGACGACGGAAACACCCGCACCTTTCTCAGGCAATGCGGTAGCGCGTTGGCCATCTGCAGCTGCTGCAGGCGTCTGTTTCCCGATCACGACCTGTACCGTCTTCGACTTGTCGGTCGCTCTGTCGACTTCATCCTGAGCACACACCATCGCCACCAGACACAGATCGAAAACAATCAGCACTACCCAGGCCAGCGGCAACCGCCACCGTCGTTCGTATTTGTTTCGATTATCAGTTGCAACGTTCATTGTTCGTCGCCTTTCCCTTATCACACCACACGGGACATGCTTGTTATCCCAATCGAAAATCTCAACAGACCACCACGACTACAACATCACTGCATTCATCGCGACCAGTTTGACATCCGCTTCATTCACGACACCGTCTCCGTTTTGATCCCAGGTCAGCAGGTCGGCGTCCGACCGACGCACCCGCCGAGCCAGCGCGAACGCATCCAGAATGTCCACGCTGCCACTTCCGTCAACGTCATCCCTCTTAAACACAGCTGCAACAAGGCTTGATGTATTCCGATCAGATTCCGATTCAGCAGCATCCTTTGTGTATTCCGCCACGGACCGTGCCGGCTGCTGCGGACGGTTCAGATCGAACCACTGAGGCGCCACTGCAATCAGCAAAGCCGCCGCCAGACTGCCAACAGACACCATTCCCAGCGTCCACCTGCGTCGCGCTGGTTGTACGCGAGTCGCCCTCGCTATGTCGTGCAAAACGGATCGGGTGTCCGCCAAAACGGCTTCATCGACTGTCCTTGGCACGGAAATCGGTGATGCACCCTGTTCACAAAGTCTGGCCACAACCTCTTGTGGCAATTGGTCTTCCGTCATTTTCGGAATGTTTGTTTCCGACATATTTCGTAACCTCCGCAACCTTCAGTCACGTAACAGCTGAATTCGTTCAATCAATTCCGCAGAACAGCAGGCCGTAGCTACCAGGTCACGGAGCACCACAACGAGCGTCGACGTCACCGGTCGAACTGTATTACAAACGACTGAATGCTCGCCACATGCCGCTGCGACCACCAACAAATATTCGAACCACCAAAAACATTTGAACGATCGACGCACGTTCTGCACTCTCAATCTGCGTGAACACACATACAGACCGTCGATGTTCGGGAATTGATCGCTACACAGATGCCATACGATTCACTCATTGAAGGCTCATTCAGGCATAAACAGTTCACACAATCTGCGAACTTCTTCAGTAATTGCACGTCAAATCGGCACGACTTCAGTTCCGGAACCCAGCGCAAGCGGGCTGTCGGTTGCGATATCAGGAATCGAGCCTGGTGCGACCGTTTCGCATTCAGGGTGTGTGAATGAGCAACGACGCAGACAACCAGACGGATCTTCAGTTAGTCGCTGCGATTAACGTCGGCAATCACGATGCGTTCGCAGTTCTGTACCATCGCTACAGGGATTGGGTTGTGAGTCTGGCGTTTCGCTTCACAGGCCATCACGACGATGCTCTGGATGTGCTGCAGGAAACGTTCGCTTACCTGGTGAGAAAATTTCCCGGATTCGAATTGACGGCTCAGATGACGACGTTTCTGTATCCCGCTGTGCGCAACCTTTCGATTGCCTCACGAAAGAAAAGACAACGGTCCACCAGCCACGACGAAGATCTCAATCTGTTTCCCGCAGCTGAATCCGAGGATTCGCTGGAACGCGATGACTTCACGGTCATGCTGGCAGCTCTGTCGGACGCTCACCGCGAAATCCTGCTGATGCGTTTCGTCGACGACATGACTCAACCGGAAATCGCCGAAGCTCTGGAGCTGCCACTTGGCACAGTGAAGTCTCGGCTGCATCACGCTGTGCAGGCTGTGAAGAACTCGCCGGCAGTTGCCGAACTGCTGAATAGTTGATCAGGGCTGCGAGTCTTTTCAGGCTGGGCCAGATTTCAGATCGGATACCGAGCATCCGGAAAAGATTCCCGACTCCGGATTCGTGTATGCGCACGTCTTTACCAGTGTTTTGCGCATTCCGTGTTGTTATCATTCACAGCATGTATCGAATTTCTGTTCAACACGCCTTCTGCTTTCTGGTTACGTCTGCGCTGATTGTCGATGCGGCCTGTCCCGCAGAGGTTGACTACGTGCGCGACGTCAAGCCTGTTCTTAAGGCGAAATGTTATTCCTGCCACGGAGCGATCAAGCAGGAGGCCAACCTGCGACTTGATACGGTTGAGCATATGCGGAAGGGGGGTGATTCCGGACCAGCGTTAACAAACGGTGATGAAGTTCAAAGTGATTTGATGTTGCGAGTCACTGCCGCCGACAAGTCAGACCGAATGCCGCCTGAAGGCGAACCGCTGTCTCCCGAACAGATTGAACAGCTCACGATGTGGCTGGCGGGCGGAGCGCCTGCTCCGCCTAATGAACAACCACAGCCGAATCCGAAGACGCACTGGGCATTTCAGCGGCTGAAGACGGTCGTACCGCCAGCCGGTGATCACCCAATCGACGCTTTCATTGATCGCCACCTTGAAAACGCCCAACTTCGTCGTTCGCAGCAGACGGATGTCGTCTCGCTGATCCGCCGAATGTTTATGGACCTGCACGGTCTGCCGCCGGTGCCTCAGCAAATCGCAGAATGGGCCCAGAGAATCTCTGGACCCGAAGGAGCAGCCGAGCAGAACAACGGCTCAGCAGAAGCTGTTCGAGCATTGATCGACGAATTGCTGGTCAGTTCTCGATACGGTGAACGATGGGCGCAACACTGGCTGGACGTCGTACGATACGCTGACACTCACGGATTCGAAGTCAATACGCCTCGACCCAACGCATGGCCGTACCGCGATTACGTCATCGAGGCGTTCAACAAAGACAAGCCCTACGACCGGTTCGTCTTTGAGCAACTGGCAGGGGACAGCGTCGGTGAAGATGCTGCCACGGGGTTCATGGTCGCCGCAGCGGCTCTTTTGCCAGGCCAGATCGGAAAAGACGAAGAGTCAAAACGGTTAGCTCGGCAGGAGGAACTGGATGAAATTATCGTCGGCACAACAGCCACATTTCTTGGCATGACGGTGGGGTGTGCTCGATGCCACGATCACAAATTCGATCCGATTCCGCAAACGGATTACTATGCCATGCAGGCGTTCTTCGCGGGCGTTGATTACGGTGACCGCGAAATTCGGGGTGAGGAATTTCAGGGGCGCACGGCAAAAGCCGATGCACTGCAGCCACGGATCTCCGAGTTGAGAATTCGCCTGAATGAATTCGAACCTAAAGCATTTGTCGGCCGAACAATCGTTGTTGATGACGAGGATTCGGGCCGGGTCACGGTGCTGAAGACGAAAAACGGTCACGGCACGAATCCGGATGGAACTGACCGAGGCTATCGAAACGACGTTGGCGACAACTCACGTTACGGCAATCTCAGCGGAAGCCGCTACACATGGTGGGATAATCATGCAGATGAAGATGTGTTCACATGGAATCCAAATTCCGCTGGGCGATTTCGACTGTGGATTTCATGGGGAGTCCACGGCAGTGGAGTGCATACACGCGACGCACGCTATGTGCTGGATGCCGACGGTGACCTGTCCACGAAGAACGATCAAAAACAGATTGCGCAAGCGGACCAATATTATTTCAGCGGCGTTACCGAGGGCGAATCAGAACAGAAGCCTCTGTGGAGCGGACTGTCCGATGCCGGCGTTCATGACTTCACCAACACGACACGACTGATTCTCCGCGGCGGCGAAACGGGCACCGGCATCACCGCAGACGTAATCGTGCTGCAGGAAGAAGATGCAGACGGGTTCTCACTGCCCCGGCTGCGTTCTCCCGTCAGTGCCCTGAAGACCGTTGAACGCTTTGAACCAGTCACAGCCCGTTTCATGCGTTTCACATCCTTCGAGACGATCGATAACGACAAACACCAGCCGTGCATCGATGAGCTCGAAGTCTTCACCGCCGGCAGCAATCCCACCAACATTGCTTTGGCAGACAACGGCACAAAGGCGTCCTCGTCCGGAAATTATTCGAACACCGGGAAACATCAGCTGAAGCACATTAATGATGGAAAATACGGCAACAGCTACAGCTGGATCTCAAACGAAAACGGCAGGGGTTGGGTTCAACTGGAATTCGCGAAATCCCAATCCATCGACCAGGTCGAATGGGCCCGCGACCGCGAAGGAAAGTTCAATGACCGCCTTTCACTTCGTTATCGGATTGACACGTCCACCGATGGACAGAATTGGACGGTTGTCGCGCAGTCGGACGATCGCCTTCGACTTGGTACGCCACATGACACCGTAACGTCTTTGCTGCGCAATGGCTCATCGGCTGGCGAAACAGATGTCTCGGCATTGGCAACCCGGCTGCATCAGCTTGAGACACAACAGACGAACCTGCGCAAGCCGCAACTGGTGTTTTCGGGAATATTTCGCGAACCTGATAAGACCTTTGTTTTGAATCGAGGCGATCCGGAACAGCCGACCGCCGAAATCGCGCCACACGTACTGACATCCATCGGCTCGGTCAGTCTGCCACAGGAATCGGATGTCGTACATCGCAGAGCGGCGCTGGCGAAGTGGATCACGTCGCCAGACAATCCACTGGCGGCACGAGTTATGGTCAACCGGATCTGGCAGTATCACTTTGGTACAGGGTTGGTCGAAACGTCCAGCGACTTCGGACTCAATGGCGCATCGCCCAGTCATCCCGCGCTGCTCGACTGGCTGGCCCGGGAATTCATTTCCAACGGATGGTCGGTCAAGTACCTGCATCGCCTGATCATGTCGTCAAAGACGTACCAGCAGGCGTCGTCGCGGTCGCAAGACGTGCAGAATCTTGATTCTCAGGTGCCAGACGCTGCTGCCGTCGATTCCGGTAACCGACTGCTGTGGCGTTTTCCCAGCCGCCGACTGGAAGCCGAAGCGATCCGCGATTGCATACTGCAGGTCTGCGGGCAGCTGAATCTGAAGACCGGAGGACCGGGTTTCAACTTCTTCAAGACTCGAGGCGGACTGAGCGGTTTTCCACCGGTCGAAGAGTTCACGACCAACGAGATGCGACGAATGATCTACGCTCATAAGATTCGCATGGAGCCGGTGCCTGTCTTCGGAGCATTCGACTGCCCGGATGCCGGACTTCCTACGCCCAGACGCAGCCAGTCCACCACAGCAATTCAGGCGCTGAACCTGTTCAACAGCTCGTTTGTTATCGACCAGGCCGATGCGTTTGCAAAACGCGTTCAGACCGAAGCGGGGGAATCTGTCGAACAGCAGGCAGCGCTGGCATTTCGCCTTGCCGTGGGTCGCCCCTTAACAGCGGCAGAAAAGGGCCCCGTTCTGAATGCCATCAGGACTCACGGACTGAGTACGTTGTGCCGAGCACTTTTCAACAGCAGCGAGTTTCTGTTTATTCCATAGTTATGACAAACACACTTTCACATAACGGCCGCCACCTTCTGCAACGCCGTGACCTGTTTGGTCAGACGGTTTCCGGCCTGGCGGGTGTCGCGCTGGCCAGTCTGCTGAATGAAGACCAGCTGCTGGCCAACGACGCAGTGAGTGTTGACCCCACAAAACCGCATGCCCCACGTCGCGGACATCGCGAGGCACAGGCGAAGAATGTGCTGGTGATATTCTGCGCTGGCGCATGCAGCCAGCTCGAAACCTACGACTACAAGCCCGAGCTGATCAAACGCGATGGGCAGCCACTGGAAGGTGGGCCGGCAGTGACCTTTCAGGGGCCGGCTGGAAACCTGGCACGACCGCAATACAATTTTCGTCCGCGCGGTGAGTGTGGGAAAATGGTCTCAGACATGATTCCGCATCTGGGCGGCATCGTCGACGACATATCGTTTGTGCATACGCTGACGAATAAGTCGAACACTCACGGTCCTGCGGAAAATTTTCTGTCAACAGGTAATGTCCTGGATGGCTTCCCCAGTATTGGCGCATGGGTCACCTATGCACTGGGCACAGAGAACCAGGATCTGCCTGCATTCGTCTCAATTCCGGACCCGCGCGGAGTTCCGCAGGCCAGCGTTAACAACTGGGGGCCGGGCTTTCTGCCTGCCGTCTTCCAGGGAACCCCCTTCAACAGCAGCCAGCCAATTCGGAACCTGACGCCCCCCGGAAGCATTGGAAAAAACAAGGACGAGGCGGCTCGATCGTTACTGTCTATGCTGAATGAACAGCACCTGAAGCGAAATCCGGGTGACAGCAACCTGTCCGCCCGCATCGCCAGCTACGAACTGGCCGCCCGAATGCAGCTGTCTGTGCCGAAGATTACCGATCTGTCCACGGAGACTGCTGACACGCTGAAGATGTACGGAGCCGATTCCGCAAACGAAACAAAGGCAGCATTTGCGAAGAACGCTATCCTGGCACGACGACTGATTGAAAACGGCGTGCGCTTTGTGCAGTTATTCAACGGTTCCTATGCCAGCGGCGGTCGCCTGAACTGGGATGGCCATTCCGATCTGCGCAACCAGTATGACATCCACGGAGAAATTCTGGACCAGCCAGCCGCTGCTCTGTTTAACGACATGAAACAACGAGGCCTTCTGGAAAATACATTGGTCGTGTGGTGTACGGAATTCGGCCGTATGCCCATGTTTCAAAAAGGGGCAAAGGGGCGAGACCACAATCCTCAGGGCTTCACTGCCTGGCTGGGCGGTGCCGGAGTCAAACGCGGATCCAGCTACGGCCAAACCGATGAACTGGGATTCAAGGCGGTTGAAGATGTGTCGTCCATTCACGACTTGAACGCGACAATCCTGCACCTGCTGGGCCTTGAGCATACGCGGCTCACGTATCGTCACAATGGTTTTGATCGTCGTCTTACGGATGTCCATGGACACGTGTTGCGAGATATCCTGACGTGATCAGATTGCAGCCGAGGGTCGGCGTCTGAAATTCGTCACGGGTGCCGTTGGCTCTGCCATTGTTCTGTGATTCGTTCACTCACTGGCCAAGCCAGTGGCACACAATTTTTCATCTGGTCGCCAGGTGCTCCCGAGCCGTCACTTGCTCACGAACTCTCAGACTGTGCGGCGGCCGGGTCAGCAGAATCCGCGTCCTCTACTGCAGCGGACTGTCGACGTTCTGCCTGTTCCAGCCGTCGGTCCCAGAATTCAAGATAGTGCGCGTACGCCGGATGATCGCCAGCCTGCGACTCCAGCATCTCACGTGTTTCAGCGACCAGCATTTCTTCGTCTTCCAGGCTCAGGCGACCGATTAACACTCGAGTACGTAGGAAAACGAAATACGTATCCAGTACGTCACAGCGACAGTAATCGTTGATGCGGTCGGCATGTCCATCGAAATACAGATCCTGCACCTGGGAACCGTCAATCCCCGATTTCCCGGGCTTGTCGATCAGGTTGGATACCAGATTCAGACCCCCATTGACCCGCATCGCGCTGAAGTTGGAAAACAGATCCTGCAAATCAATGTGGCGATCAATGTTGTAGCGATTTCGAGCCTGTTCGAACGACCGCGACTCCACGTTGAACCACGCGGGTAAACTGATTCCGTGTCGAAACGCGCCCAGTTCAAGAACCGGCATGTCGTAGCCGCGACCGTTGAACGTGACAAATGTGGGACGTCCGTAATGTTCCCAACCCTGCCAGAATTTTCGAGTGATCTGTTCCGGACGAAACAACGGCGCGTCCAGAACGGTCAGGTCCAGCAACTGGAACGTTGTGGAAACTTTCGCCACGGCAACCGACACAGGAACAACGAACGTGGGTGGAATTACGTCGCGCCCCGTCTGCTCCAGCAGGTCGGCGCTGTAACGTTCAACGGCATTCCGAGGCAGCAGATCTTCGTTCGGGTACCGGACTCGTTGAATCAAATCACCGTCACCGACGGCTTCCACGTCAAAAATCAGATACTCAACGTCACTCATGAGGTGCTTCCGTGTTGCATTGTTATGCGGAATGGCCGCAACGAAAAAGTCGAGCGACCGACTGAAAATCGATGTTCCGTTTCCGCAGGTCACTCAGCATAAATCAAGGATGACACTCTTAAACCGACAAAACGCGGACGCCGTCTGCGGAATTCGGGACATCAGGACGCGAACCCGGCCCATCGACTCGCAATTGTTCTGAATTCACGCTTCAATGTGGCCCGTCCACTTACCCGACCACGTTCTTCGGAGTCACACAAACAAGATGGCCGGCCATTCCGAACAGAGTACCAATGAATCAGAAAATGTCGCACCGGAACAGCTGGAAGAACAGGCAATCCGAGGACTTACCGTTGCCTATCAGCGAATGCGGTCGGAAATCGGAAAAGTCATCATCGGGCAGGACGAGGTGGTTGATGAACTGCTGATCGCCATGTTCTGCAAAGGTCATTGCCTGCTGGTGGGCGTTCCCGGGCTGGCCAAAACGCTGCTGTGCAGCACCATCGCGTCAATTCTGCAGCTGGCATTCAGACGTATTCAGTTTACTCCGGACCTGATGCCGTCAGACATTACCGGCACAGACGTGCTGCAGGACGATCCCGAAACCGGACGAAAGACGTTTCAGTTTATTCAGGGGCCATTGTTCACAAACGTATTGCTGGCGGACGAAATCAATCGCACCCCCCCGAAGACTCAGGCTGCTTTGCTGGAAGCTATGCAGGAACGTCACGTCACGGTTGGGTCCAGCACCTATCGCTTGTCTGAACCATTCTTCACGCTGGCAACTCAAAACCCCATTGAACAGGAAGGCACCTACCCGCTGCCGGAAGCCCAGCTGGACCGGTTCATGTTCAATGTTCTGGTGCAGTACCCAACGCCTGCAGAGGAGCTGCGAATCCTGAAGCAGACGACCGGCAACGAAAAACCCGAACTGACGCCGGTACTGACGGGCAAACAGATCCAGGCATTGCAGGAAGTGGTGCGACGAGTTCCGTGTGCCGAATACAACTTTATCTACGCTCGAGACCTTGTCCGTGCAACTCGACCCAACGAAAACGAAGCGCCGCCGTTTGTTCGGGAACTTGTCAGCTGGGGTGCCGGGCCCCGTGCCGGACAGTACCTGATTCTTGGTGCTCGCGCCCGAGCACTGCTGGAAGGTCGTTTCCACGTGACGACCGACGATATCAAATATGTCGCGAAACCCGTCCTGCGACACCGCATCATGACCACGTTCCAGGCCGACAGTCAGGGAGTCACTCCCGATGAAATCATCGAACGCCTGCTGAAACACGTTCCTGTCGAACTGCATGAACAGGCCCGCAAACGCACTGGCAAGACGGCTGTGGCTGAGTAATGCAGGCCGGATCCAGGAGCCACAGCGAGGCCGCTCCGACAATGCGATACACGCTGTGTGGGACGACCTCGATGAAACAGTCGATGCCGGAACAGCGCTTCGCTCGGTCACGGCCTACGTGATGGACGGTTTGCGATTCTCTGCGGATCAGCCGTGTAGGGTCCTCTGTGCAGACCGAAACGACTTCGAGGGCAGTGGACAGAAATTGACTTCGCACGATGGTCTGCACAGCAGACCCTAGTTGGCATTGCAACCTCTGGGGCCACCGCCCCCAGAGGTTGCAGCACCAACGCTGCGGTCCTGGAGCCAACCGAATTTTGCTCCGGAACATCACGCGGAACGCAATGCATCCAAGAGTTGAAACCGTCCCTTCAACACGCGTTCTGAATCCGTTTGCAGCCACTGTTCCAGCACCGTCGCATACACCTGACGAAAGTCCGTGTGGTATTGCAGGTCGCCGTCTTTAAGATCGGAAAGACTCAGATGCTTCCCGATCAGGCCTGGCTTAACCTGGGTGCCCGCCAGGAATACTGGTCCAGCCGTTCCATGGTCAGTCCCCTAGCTGGCATTCTCCTTGACTCGTCGACCGAATTCGCTGAAGCACATGCACAATACTCGGTCTGCGTGCCCATGAACGCTCAGGTCGTTGACGAACGTATTAATGGAGTCACTGACGTGCCCCAGTAATACGGAATGAGCATTCGGCTGCTGTGCGTGTGTATCGAATCCACCGATTTGTACGTAGTAGACAGACGTTCTCAGCCCCGAGCTGATCAGTTTGGCGACCGTCTGCAGTTTCTGAGCCAGTGCATTTTGCGGATACTCCTGCGACGACTTGTATTTCATCCCGGCCGCTTCAATCCGTTCGCTGGCCGTTATGGCCGAACTGGTACTGGTCTGCACGAACGTCAGCAGGTCATTGCTGTCGCCGCGACCAGCATCCGCCAGCTCTTTCACCGCCTGCCGGAATTGAGCACTGTCATTCCCGGCCAGCCGAAATTCATCCAGTGATCGAATTGACGGCACGCGCACGGAACGCGACATCAGAGCGAACGGCTGTTTGTCGTCTCCCAGGTGCAGGCCCGCAGGATCCTGCGAATCCGCTGCGCCAATCTGCTGCAGGTAGCGTCCCAGCCAGCCATCAGCCCGATTCTGGTCCTTTCGCTGACACGAATGCCAGATATCCATCGATTCAAAGTGTGAGCGGTTGGGATTGGGATAGCCCACGCCCTGCACGACGGCCAGATGTCCAGCCTCCAGCAGATCCGCAAAGCCTCTCATCGACGGATGCAAGCCAAGCTGATCGTCAATCTGCAGCACCTGCGACTCTGAAATGCCAAGTTTTGGCCGAGCTTCACGGTATTGGTCATTGCGGTACGGCACGATGGTGTTCAGTCCATCGTTGCCCCCTGACATTTCCACGACCACAAGAATTCGCCCGTCCCTTTCGTTATCGACGGCTGCTTCCCTAAGAAAGGCCGTGGCGATTCCGCCGAACGTCAGAACGCTTGAAGTTGCGGCGGATGCGGTCAGGAATCTTCGACGAGTTCACGTTTCTCAGGGAACCGTAATTCGGCTGTAAACTCGAATCCTTAGAGCGAATGCTGTTTCCGGGCCCAAACTCCGGCTTGCGAACAGGACGTAGATTTCTTCACGACGTCGCTCAGCCAGACTACCCCGTCCCCAGACCGCGATCCATCGCTTCGAGCTCGCGCTGGTAGCTTTCGATGCTCGTTTCAAGTGTTTCGTGGCTGATCTTCCAGACCGGATTGTCTTCCGTGGCGGTGTTGCAATGCTCCGTCATCAATCGATACAGATAGCGGAACAGATGTCGGGGAACGCGCAGTTTGCCGAACTTGTTGATCAGTTCCTGCTCCGTGACTTCCTCTGCAAACAGGTCGCGAATGGAAGTTTCCCGATTTGCTCCTTCTTCGAGGCAGGCGCGGATGCGATTTGTGGCCATGTCGTACAACGATTCGCCCGTCCATTCCAGACTCTTGATCAGGTTCTGTTTGTCCAGCCGCGAACGTTCGTAGAACTCCTTCTCTTCACGCCCCAGGTAAAATACGACGTCACGTGGCAGCAGCATCTTAAAGCCGATGCCAGGATGTTTCAGAAACTTATTGTCAAACATCGACCACAGAAAGTCCTTCATCCGCTGAGCAGATCCGTTGATTAGATGTGGTTCATCGAACCGGTCGACAAGCACCACAATACTGGTGAATCCAAGGGGCTTCAGAATGCGCTGCAGTTTGGCCAGCAATTCATAGCGGTCGTCGTTGCGATCCCGTGATGGCATGGGTTGCCCGTCAAATTCCTTTTCTGGAAATTGCGACAGAATTCGACGCAGAGTGCCGGTCCCGTGTTCCAGAATACGGACCTGTCTGGCAATCTGGCGTGCACGCCACCACAAGGACAGGTTTCGTCTCGTCCATGGCAGCCAGCCTGCACATGCACACATCACCGCGTACAGCCACGATGTCTTCAGAACGCTTAGCCCCCTCAGTCCAACCTCTGGCAGGTCACGAAGAGCCACGCCAAGAGTTGTCAGTGTCACGACGACGCCGATGATAAACCGCCAGTGCACACCCGGTGTGAAAAATCCCAGACGCCACTTGATTCGTTTCCAGCGCCGCCAGTGCGACTGATCTGACGACTGGTCGTAGAATGCCGCCAGCATCAGCAGATCACGTTTTCGCAGACGCGGCAGTTCTTTTAATTGTTGCAGACGAATGTCCGGATCCGACGCGTGTTCGTCGGCGATAACGTTGCACAGTCGGCGCGTGGACAGCGTCAACAGTGCGTCCATGTGGTCCCACAACCGCCATTCCTGAAGTGCGTGGTCGGGATGTCGCTTTCTTCCACGCAGTCGATCACGGAACGTATCCAAAAACGGATTCAGGTCGTCGTAACTGATCACAAACGCCCGTTGCTGTGGCTGCTTCTGATTGTGCTCGTTGATCGAGTTGACCAGCTGCAGACGAATGGCCGTTTTGCCTGCACCTTTCTCCCCGAAAACGATCGCGGTCGACGGATTGGCACAGTCACCGAGAACTTTGTCCCATGCCGGATGATAAATCGTGCTGGCACAATGCTGCTGGAAAATATGGTCCGACTGGGCGTCTTCCTGACTGAAGGGGTTAACTTTGATGCCGTAGTGTTCGAGTAACTGCTGGATTTTCATGACGGATAACATCTGATGACGACGGTTTGCGGACACTGCGAGTTCAGGCAAGCTGACATGACGAGCTGAATATATACTCCGCACCCATCAGGATGGCACAATCAGCCAGCCGAATCCGATCAATTTCTTCAGCCGACAGGCCAAACAGCGGGGGATAAGCCGATTTAACGGCGCCGTGGTTCTTCAGCACAGCCTCAAACGGACCACAGTCGCGTTGTATCACCCAGTCAATCCTGGGCGGGGCGAGAAGGATTTCCCCAGTGACCGGTGGCATCCGTTCCGCGAACAACGACGCCTTTCCCACTCCAGCCCATCTCGGCACGCACTTCCGCGGCCGCATACCTGAGCGTCAATCCGCACCGACGTCTTGTGGAATTGTTAGCATCCGACCCGTGCAGCAGCAGATCACTGTGAATCGAAACCTGTCCGGCCTTAAGGTCGTCAACGACGATATGACCATACTGCTCTGGATTTTCGACTGTCTGATCAAGCACACTGTGCTCGTCAGGATCACTCTGTCGATACGTCAGGTGCCCGGAATGCTGACTTCCAGCGATGAATTTCATGCAACCATTTTCCAGGTCGGCATCATCAATGGCCAGCCACACCGTAACGGCCTTCGACGGGGACAGTGGCCAGTAACTTGCATCCTGATGCCACGCGACTGCCTTACCGTCACCGGGCATTTTGCAGAAGAAGTGCGATCCCCACGCAATCACATCGTCACCCAACAGGTCCGCAACGCAATCGACGATTCGGGGATTTGTCAGCATGTCATAAACGCGACCGTGCTTCATGTGCGCCGTACTGATCGAATAACTGTCTCCACCAGCTGCGATGGTCTGTTCCAGTAGCCGATCAAAATAGTTGCGAAGTTCAGTGATCTGTTCACTTGAATAAACATCAATCGGTTTGATGTACCCGTCCGTGTTGTAGCAGTCCAGCTGGGCCGTAGTCAGCGACTTTGGTTCAACAGCCGCCGCCGGATGGAAACGCAGATCACGCGACAACGTATCCAGTTGTTCCTGGTCAGGAGTGATTTTGAAATCGGGTTCAGTGGACACGATTTCGCTTTCGTTGGAATTCAGATCGCCCAGTCAGCACGCCATTGTGCCACATTTCGTTTCGATGATCTACCACGTCTTCCACAGCCGAATGGCTGAGTGCAGCATCGAAGCCGGTTTCGAGGTGACGGGGGGCCGGGGCTGGACTGAGCCTGCGAAGGAAGCCCCGGGGTTTCGCTCGTAAGTCGCTCCATCCCCGACCACCATTCGTCGCTGCGACGTGTTGGCTTGATTCATCACAAAGCACACTGAAGGACACATTAACCGTACCATGAATTGCGGTGAGTCGTTGTGATGAATACACGACAGTCGTGGTGCATCAGCTGTCCGAAGCGTCGTCGTCACTCGTCAGGAACCAGAACATGCCTGGGCGCAGCAGAAATTCCGCAAGCGTTGATGT
Source organism: Fuerstiella sp. (assembly GCA_029247265.1). Lineage (GTDB taxonomy): Bacteria > Planctomycetota > Planctomycetia > Planctomycetales > Planctomycetaceae > Fuerstiella. Next base: position 11,503 of record JAQWLN010000223.1, on the reverse strand, counting down.
GGTGAGTCCGCCAAGAATCACGGTTGCGACAGGGAACAAAATCTCTTTGCCGGGCAGATGGCCGCCGATCACCAAAGGCACCAGACCGATGCCCGTCGTTAATGCGGTCATCAATACCGGTGCGACTCGATCTAGGCTTCCCTGAATAATGGTCTCGTGGCGGCGGCCGTTTTCTTTCACGCCGGCAAGATACGTTTCCACCAGCAGAATTCCGTTGCGGGCAGCGATGCCGCCCAGCGAAATGAATCCCACCATGCTGGCCACAGATAACGATTGCCCGGTCAGCACCAGTGCAGCGACACCGCCGGCAAATGCGATCGGCAGGGCCGCAAGAATCTGCAGAACAAGGCCGGTTGACGAAAACGAGGAATACAAAACCACGAACACGCCGATAATCGCCAGAGCACTGAATATCAGCAGGCGGTTTGTGGCAGATTCCTGTTCTTCAAACTGGCCGCTGTAAATTATGGAGTAACCACTGGGCAGTGAAATATTGCTGGAAATGGTTCGTCGTATTTCGTCGACGGCCGTTCGCAGGTCACGACCTCGCGTATTCACTCGGACCACGATGCGCCTCCGAGTGTCTTCGCGTTTAACTTTGTTTGGCCCCATCGACTGACGCATCGTCGCCAGCTCGGACAATGGAACGCGGGCGCCATCAGGGAGTTCAATCGGAGTTCGGTCAAGTGAATCAAAATCACTGCGAAACTCATCGTCAAACCGCACCAGCAGGTCGAAGGTGCGTTGTCCGTCCAGAACCGACGAGACCACTCGGCCGTTCAGTGCGGTCTCCACCATTTCATGGATGTATGCCGGTGTGACGCCATAACTGGCCAGTTGCTCACGTTTCAGCTCAATCCGAATCTGTGGAATGTATGTCAACTGTTCAACCATTGGTTCCGCCAGTCCGTCAACGCTTTGGATTTCCGCCTTCACGCGTTTGGCAATCTTTTCGAGCTCCTGCAAATCTTCGCCGAAAATCTTGATCGCGATTTCTGCAGTCACACCGGACAACATGTGACTGATCAGATGGAAGATCGGTTGCTCGACTTCGGTTTCAACACCGGCCAGATCTTCAACCGCGTTATCCAGCTGTTCGATGACTTCATCGCGTGAAAGGCCGCTGTTCGGGTTCAGGGACATCACATATTCAGTGGTGTTGACACCCATTACGTGTTCATCGTTTTCAGCGCGCCCCGTCTTTGACGTAAACCAAAGTAGTGGGGCCTGTGGATTGGATTCCGTTTTCAGCAATTCAGCAAACTTGCGGTCAGCCAGGCGGCGCACTTTAGTCGAAGCCTCCAGTGAAGTGCCGGGACTGAGAAATAAGTTGACCTGCGCAGCGCCCTCATCGAATGCTGGCAAAAAGTTGATTCCCATGCGCGAAACTGTGAGACCGGCCGTCAGTACGGCCACGACACACGCTGTCGAAACCACCAGAATACCGCCGCGCGTCAGACTCAGACGCAACAACGGACGTACCAGTGCCTTGATTCCCCGCAACACAACACCTTCCGGACGGCGAGTGCCGGATCCCTTCGGCAGCAGGTAGTAACTCAGCACCGGAGTCACTGTCAGTGACACCAGAGTGGAAGCGGTGATCGACACCACATAGGCGATGCCTAACGGAGTGAACATCCGTCCTGCCATTCCGGACAATGCGAATAATGGAGCAAACACAAGGACCACCATTACAGTGCTCATGATGATTGCGCCACGCACTTCGCTGCTGGCTTCAAAAATCACCTTCAATATCGGCCGAGGTGTGCTGCTCTGTCGATTCTGTTTCAGTCGACGAAAGATGTTCTCGATGTCGACGATGGCATCATCCACCAGCTCACCCAGAGCCACAGCAATGCCACCCAGGGTCATGACGTTGATCGACAATCCCATGAAGTGAAACACCAGGGCTGTTGTCAGAATGGAAAGCGGAATCGCCGTGAGCGTGATGACCGTCGTGCGAATGTTGAACAGGAACAGAAACAGAACAACGACAACCAGAATGGCACCGTCGCGAACGGCCTCGATAACGTTGCTGACACTATAATCGATGAATTCGCGTTGTTTGTACGTCGCCTCAAAGTGCACATCAGCCGGCATCGACAGGCGCATTTCCGTGATTGCCCGTTCAATTTCATCCGTAAGCTGCCGCGTGTCGGTTCCCGGCTGTTTCTGAATCGTCAGCACAACGCCGTCGTTGCCATTGATCGCGGCGTCACCTCGTTTAACCTGAGCACGTTTAGCCACTGTCGCAACGTCACGCACCAGGACCGGCCGCTGTGAACGATGATCAATGACGATGGATTCGATGTCGGCCAGGTCTCGTATGCGGCCAATACCCCGCACCAGGATTTCGTTCGCTCCGCGATTGACGTAACCGCCAGACACATTCAGGTTGCCATCTCTGAGTGCCGTTTCTACCTGGTGAAGACTGACGTCATACTTCTGAAGAGCACGCGGATCGACCAGAACCTGATACTGCATCCGTCCGCCGCCGATCGTGATCACTTCGGCAACTCCCTGGATTCGCAGCAATCGAGTACGCACGACCCAATCACCCAGCGTGCGCAGTTCCAGTGGGTCGGTTGTCCCGTCTTCGCTCCACATGCCAATCAGCATGATCTGGCCCAGCAGCGATGAAATCGGCCCCATGCGGGGTTTCACGTTGTCCGGCAGAGTTCCCAGGACGCTGGCGATTCGTTCGCTGACGACCTGTCGAGCAACATAAACGTCCTGGCCCCAGTCAAAATCGACGTAGATCACACTCAGGCCGATGTCTGAGGAACTGCGGACAGAAGTCACGCCAGTCGCGCCGTTCACGGCCGCTTCCATCGGAAACGTGACTAGTGACTCTACCTCTTCAGGGGCAAGGCCGGGGCATTCTGTGATCAGCACGACTCGAGGACGCGTCAGGTCGGGCAGCACATCAATGGGTAACTCGCGCGTCTGCATCGCACCATAGATCATCAGAGCAACAGCGACGGCGACAACTGCAAGCCGATTGTTGAGTGCCGTTTTAATGATCAGATTCAGCATGCTCAGTGACTTTGGAGTAAACGACCAACGTGTTGTTCGCACTTCGAAACATCAGCAGCGGGGGTACACTGTCGCTGGCAGTGCCGCCGCTGGAAATTATATGCGGATATGCCGCAACAGTTCTTAGTGTTCATGTCCATGATGTGCGTGTCCATGTCCGCCGCCGCCCTCACCATCGTTCATCGCACGGGTCAGCATGTCTGCATTGTTTGTGGCGATATAGTGTCGTGACTTCAGCTGGCCTTCTGCGTCCACTACGACATTGTGCTGGTCCTTGTAGTCAACTTTAACAACGATTCTTTTGAACTCGCTATGCGGTGGCACGTCACCGTGAAAATGATCGTGGACCGCGACCTGTTGGAAAATCACGTGATCGACGCCGTCTTCAGACACCGCTTCGGCCGGCAGGACCAGTCGGTCAGACCATTCCTTCTGTGGCAGACGAACCAGTCCGCGTTGTCCTGGTTTGAATTGCCACGTGCGAAATCGTGGGCCACTCGGAAGAACGTTTTCGGTCAGCACAGTGTTCGGCACTTCGATATAGAAACGGTAAGTCTGAGTTTCATTGTCAACGTGGTTGTCCATGAACAGGATCTGCAGATCGTGAATCAATTCCGGAGTGTCGCTGTCACCGAGCTGAACGGTCACAACACGACGCTCGTTGATCAGCCTGGTCAGCAAGGGCAGGTCACGTTCGTATGCCTGACCTTCCACAAGCAGTGTTTCATGATATGCCAGATCACAGACAGCGTCGCCCGTGTTGACGACCGTTCCGGGACTGACGTTCATGGCTTCTATGGAGTACACCCATTCTCCGGTCGCCGGCGTCGTCTGCTTTGATACAAGCTGGACGCGTCTGTCCGCATCTGACTGCAGGTCGGTTGCGGCGCCGGCATTCGTCGGACGAATGCCCGTTGGCACATGAATAATGATCGTTCGCACCAATTGCTTATCCTTGATGATTCCAGATACGTCGTCGACGGACAGTCCCCGAATCAGAAGTTCCTGTCGCTTTGCCTCAATCAAAGATTTCATCCGGCGCTGTTCGTACTGTTTCTGAATCAGGCTTCTAAGCACGATGCCGCCTTCTTCTGCAGCGACTTCCAGCCGTGCAATCTCATCGTCCAGAATCTGCAGTTGCTGAACGGAATCCAGGAGGACCGACTGAGCCGATGCCAGTTCATCTCCTGTCAATTCCAGCTCCACCAGTGGATCCCCGTCACGAACGGACTGACCCACCTGAACGAAAATTCGACGCACAATGCCCTGCATTCGACTGGAGGCCTGCAGGTTGCTCACCGTGGGCCGCTCGCGAATAAAAGCGGGGACGTCAATATGTTGAGTAAAAGAGCCTGGGCTGGCCTTGCCCACGACAAGTCCATACGTCTTCTGAGCAGCGATGGAAACTTCGAAGGTTCCTCCGTGAGCATCGTCTTCAGCGTTTGGGTCTGATGCTGTATCGTCCGTGACCGATTGCGAGCCACTAACCAGCCAGCGTTTCGCGACAGATCGAATGCCATCGGAAGGGATTAGCACACCGGCAACGACGCCGACGGCCATGGCGACCAGCAGCACTGCTGGCGTTCGCGGGCGCGACTTGACTTCGTCGGTCGCCGGCCCCGCTGAGTGTTGCTCTGGGGCGCCCTGGGTTTGTTGTCGATTGGTTTTGCTGGTCATCAACGGTCCCCCTGTGATATCGAACGCTGTCGCAGCCAGAGCTGATTTCGATCTGATCTGCACATTTGCCGCCACAGCAGGCAACCTGTTGCCTCATAGCCGATGAGCCGCCGGCACGCCCATACTCATTCCGCTCGTACGTTCTCATGTGATTCGGAATCATACGTGTCTTCAGTGACCAAACATTGGTTGATTCAGCAAAATGCGGCAGTCGCTGCGGAATGAGAATCCTTCTCACGAACTTCCCGTCGTAAATACACTGCTCCTGCAACCGGCAGATTTTGCGGATGAACGATCGGAAGAAGAGGATTCAGCCGTAGCCACGGCATCCGCTGAGCACCCCGAAACTCGTCAATCGATGCATGTGTCACCGGCTGCGCGACTCGTTGCACACCGGAAAGACTTCGGTAACCCGCTTCGCCGCAGGACAGCTCCTTCGCCGATAGAGAAAACACACGATTTCCCGATTCCCGGTCCAATTCTGTGCGCAAAATCAAAGTCACCGGTATTGCCATGCTGCTTGCGTGTTGCGGTTCTGTCCCTGCGGACGAAACGCTTCCCATTGCCCCGCCTGCGCCCGCTACAGATGAAGGAGGGGCTGACACTGTGCTGGCGATGGATCAGGCAGTCAGCCTGGCACTGTCGAACAACCCCGCGATTCGCGCTGCGGAAACGTCGGTGATCCGGGAGCAGAACCTAGTGTATCAGGTGACACGAAATCCAAACCCCACAGTCGGGTATCTGGCGTCAGAAGTCGGCAACGAAGGTCAGGCCGGGCAGCAGGGCGTATTCCTGTCACAGGATATCGTTCGCGGCGGCAAGCTTTGCCTGGACGGGCAGGTTCAGCAACGCGGCGTTTCCATCGCCGCTCATGAACTGCAGATCCGCCGTCTGAAAGTGGAAGCAGATGTGCGCCTGGCCTTCATCCAGGTAGCGGTCACTCAGGAACGACTAATACTTCTGAATCGGTTACAGACCTCGCTGGATCGGGCGGCCGGGACAGTTGAACGGCTCGTCAAAGCCGGAGAATCCAGTCTGTCTGCTTCTTTGCAGTCCAGACTTGAAGCTCGACGCAACGCGATGCAAATTCAGCTGACGGAAAATCAATCCGGCGTGGCACGCCGCAAGCTCGCGACAGCTCTTGGCCGAGACACGCTGGACCAGTCCGTTGCGGCGACCATTCTGCTGCCTCGCGAATCAGACATCGACATCGAACAGGTATGGACCGAAGTGCTGGCAACAAGTCCCGAGCTGGCCGTTGCTGCGTCTCAGCTGGACCGCAGCCACTACAAAGTGCGACGTGAACAGGCGGAACCCGTTCCGGACCTGCAGACTCAGTGGTCCATTCAGCAGGATGCTGCCACCCATTATGCCGTTTTTGGAATCCAACTGGGCGTTGCCCTGCCTGTGCGAGACGACAACACAGGGGCCATCAATGCAGCTCGAGCTGACACGTGGCGTACGCATCACGAAGTTGAGGCCGTCCAGCGGTCACTCCGACAGAGGCTGCTGACGACCATCGGGCAGTTGCTGCAGGCCGACCGTCAATTAAAAACGATCAAGGGCGAACTGGAAGCCCTCGCACGTAGAAACCTCATGACGACTCAGCGAGCCTTCTCGCTCGGTGAAGCCACCTATCTGGACCTGTTGAATGCTCAACGAGCGTATATCCGGCTGAGTCTTGATACTCTGGACCTGTATCAACAGCGGTCCATCGCCGAATCTCATCTGCAGACGGCTCTGGTCAACGCAGTCGAGTCAACATCAGACGATCGGTGATCGAAATGTCGTCTCACGGCAATGCGAAGAAGACTGAAAACGTTTCCACCGTGTGAGTCATTGTTTAGCCGCGAAGGCATCGCCCTTCACTTATACTGCATTCCGCCCTTGTCTTAAATTGCGTCGATCCAGCTTTTTGAAGGGTGCCACTGGCTTTGCCAGTGCATGAAGGCTGGTGGAAACACTGGCAAAGCCAGTGGCACACAACGGGATCAAACATCAGGGCCGCCGAACTTTCCTCGTCGTTTAACCTCAATAGCATCGCCCCGCACTTCTGTGTACGTCACGGCAGCACGTAAGACAATGTTCACTGCCAGAATTTCTACCGCCGCCCTAACGTGCTTTTCAGACGGTCGACAACGCCGCGGATAATCTGGTTCATAACGGCGCCGCGGGGATTGTCGTTGATCATGAATGTCCACGTGGACGATGGCCCCGTCAGACCTTCCTGCTGCAGATCGATGCCGTTTTCTGTAATGGCGGCCGTTGTCATCGTCTCGACCACCTTTTGGTCGATCAAAGACAGCAGCGATCGGAACTCAATATTCATCTCTTTGTTAAACGTATCAAAGGCATTGAATCCGCCCAGACTCACAAGGTGAATGCCTTCTCGAATCTCACTCGCATGAGTCAGATGGTCGCTCCAGCACCAGTCGATGTGAATCAGCGTGACTTTACGTTCGGCCTCGACAATGTGTTGCTCACCCCATTTATCAACCAGCCTTTCACGTGATTCGGGATCGCGTTTATTCAGAGCGTTTGGCGTCTTGCTTCCGTTCAGCAGCTCCTCTCGGTGCTGGCAGATGGTCCGGCGCTGGAGCTCCAACAGAAACGAATACATTCGCAGCGTCCGGCGGATTTCGAAACTTTCGCCTTCAATGACTCGTTGTACGTGCCCGATTCGTGTCGCCGTATCTTTGTCGTCAATCGGCTGATCAACGTCCTGGCTGGGGGGGCTGATCAGGTCCGCAATGCCGTGCCGAGAAATCAGGTCGTCCCGCAGACTGACAAAAAAACGTGATTCTCCGGGATCCCCCTGCCGCCCCGATCGGCCTCGGAGTTGATTGTCGATTCGCCGACTTTCGTGGCGATTGGTACCGATCACGTACAGTCCGCCCAGTTCGATAACATCGTTCCGAGTCTCGGGCTCGCTGCCGCCCAGACAGATGTCGGTGCCGCGACCGGCCATGTTTGTTGAGATCGTGACTGCTCCCAGAGCACCAGCTTCCGCGATGATTTCTGCTTCCAGGTGATCGTTGGCAGCGTTCAGCACGCGGCAGGGCACGCCAGCGGTCTGCAGCATTTGGGCCAGCTCTTCGGATTCATCGACATTTGCGGTACCAATCAGAACCGGTCGGTTTTGTTCGTGCTGCGATTGAAGCTCTTCCACCAGCGCCGCAAGCTTGGCTGCCTTTGTGGCGAAAATTCGATCGGGATGATCGACGCGGACACAGCTTTCGTTTGGTGGAATAATGACCACCTTCAGCTGGTAGAATTCCTCCAGTTCTTCGGTGGCTTCGACGGCCGTGCCCGTCATGCCAGCAAGCTTGTCGTACAATTCCAGAAAGTGCTGCAGGCTGATGGAATTCAGGATTCTTCCCTGCGGCTGAATCTTCAGCCCTTCCTTCGCTTCCAATGCTGCCTGTAGTCCGCCCGGCCAGCGACGATCCTCGGCCACACGTCCAGTGAATTCGTCAATCAGTTTCACGGAGTTGTCGTGAACCAGATAGTCAACGTCTCTGGTCAGCAGTACCTGGGCCTGAAGTGCAAGATTCAGGCGTGTTAACAAATCGACGTTGTCTTCATGGTGTAGTTCCAGGATGCCTGCCTGTTGTTCCAGCAGTGCGATGCCCGAATCGGTGAAGGCGATGTTCCGGCCACTCGACTTGATTTCATAGTGCAGCCCGGGCCGTAGGGGGCGGACACGTTCGGCGATCATGTAGAGATCCGCTTTGTCTTTCTCGGCTTCCGTGGCAATCACCAGCGGAGTTCTGCCTTCGTCAATCAATATGGAATCGGCTTCATCAGCGATTGCAAAGTGGAACCCACGTTGCACTCGGTGTTCCGGATGCTCAGACAGGTGGTCTCTCAGAAAGTCGAAGCCCGCTTCTTTGGCGGTGACATAGGTGATGTCACAATTGTACGCCTTCTGCCGATCCTGCCGTGGCATTCCCTGGATTACATAGCCAACGGACAATCCTAGGAATCGATACAGCGGCCCCATCCAGGTGGCATCGCGCCTGGCCAGATAGTCATTAAAAGTCAGCACGTGCACTCCGCATCCGGCCAGAGCTCGCAGGCACACAGTCACCGCTGCCGCCAGTGTCTTGCCTTCGCCAGTCTGCATTTCGACACACTTGCCGTCGTGCATCGCAAAGGCCGCCAGCATCTGCACGTCGTACGGACGCATCGAGAGGCTTCGACGAGCCGCTTCGCGTATGATTGCAAAGGCGTTTATCGAGATGTCATCCAGTGAAATGCTCGAGTCGATTGCAGCTCGAAGTTCGTCAAACCGGGTCCGCAGCTGGTTATCGTCCAGTAAGGCAACGCTGTCGTGATGATGGTTAAGAGCGTCGACCAGACGATCGAATTTCGCATTCGACAGCGTGACACCGTGCCGTAGTCGCTGAACGAAGTCAATCAGGGATGCAATCATCGTTTTCATAGACATATGCGCTGTCAATGAGCTTGAGCTGGAGCGAGCCAGCGACGAAGAAGCATAACGAGACTGTGATTCGCGGGCGGGATGAGAATATTTTACAGGAATGGAGTTTTTACAAGCTGGCGGATCCGCAGCCTGTCCATCGTGCGGCCTCAAATATGTTCGTGGTCACGGATGTGATCGGTGCAGTATCCGTGGTCGCCTGAGCACTGGCTGCAGTAACGGAAATCCATTTTTGGATCCGTCTTGTCGGTGATGCCGCACACTACGCACTTGTGGAAATACTCGGGCGTCTTTTCTGCGAACCGCTTTGCCTGACCTGCCATTCGCCGCTTTCCCGACTTCATGCGATACAGCACGTCTTTGCCGAAGAATACAAAAAAGTTCAATACAGAAGCGGCAATGGTGAGTCTTATCGACCAGTTGCTACCAACAAATGCCAGAAAGTACATGACCCACGTGAACATCGCCAACCATTTAATTCTGACCGGCAGAATGAAAAACAACCGCAGCTCGAAATCCGGATTCAGGTAGGCGAATGCCAGAAAAACAGTTACTTGCAGGAACTCATTCGTCACTGGATGGTGGGGAGTGATAAAGCCTGTGGCGACCGTAGCAACGTAGCCAATCAGCAGAAAAACGTTGTACCGAAACGTGCCCCAGAAGACTTCCAGGGCCGTGCCCATCAGGTAGAACAGATACCAGAAAAAGAAAGCCCACAGCAGATGGGATCCCGGTGGCATGATCATGAACGTGAAAAGCCGATGAATCTCACCGTCCATCACTTTGGACGGAAACAACACCATGTTCTCAAATATAGCCGGCTGGCTCTGAGCGGCAACAAACATCATGACCTGACCGACGATCAGGATCAGGGTGACGTTGGGCACGGCATAGCGGCCAAATTTTCTTTCCAGCTTATTTAACACAATGCACTGCCCAAAATCGGATGTGTAGCTAACAACTGCTTGATACGGAATGGCTAAATAGTGTCTGCAGGACTTTGATGCAACTGCTCTGCCAGCATGACTTCTCACTCATTTCTCTTGCGGAACTTCAGAGATGTCACTGTTGGCGATGCAGTAGAGGAATTCGCGGCCTCGCAGAAACAGTTCCTTTCCCACCAGTGCAGGAGTTGCAGCGAAACTGTCGTCCAGCGGATTCAGTGCCAGATGTTCCGGCTGGTCGTCGTGAGTAAACACCAACGTCCGGCCATCCAGGTCTGTGATGTAAATGCGGCCCTTCGCGGCAACTGGGGATGCATAGATATTCTGAATGCCACTCAGGCGAAACGGTCCGGCAGACTCGACCCCCGTACGAATATGTCGTCGCGACAGAATATTCTGGTAATGACGCAGGCAGTAAACCTGGTCTTCGACAAGCAGCATGGACGGTACGTAGGGCGTTCTTTGAGTTGTGGACCACAGCTGGTGTTTGCTGCCCGTGATATCGCCGGATGCGCCGTGCATGCTGATGGCCAGCATGGCACGAGTATCATAGCTGCTGGCTGCGATCAGAATGCCATCTGCAGCAACCGGGGTCGCGACCACGTTGGCGGACAGGCCACCACATTTCCAGAGAACGTCGCCCGTTTCCAAATCGTACGCTCGAACGCGATCGGTCCCTGCGACCACCACCTGCGCCCGTGCACCGTCTTCCACGATCAACGGTGATGCCCATGAAGTCACTTCTTCGCGGTTTCGTTTCCATTTTGTGATACCGGCCGCTGCGTCGATGGCTTCGATAAACGACTGACCTTCGTGATCCGCGTTGACCACAAGAGTCCCGTTGTGAAAGGCAGGGGATGATCCTTCACCGTGAGCATGTTTGCTCTGCATTTTTCCAGGATCGCGTTTCCACAGCAGCGTGCCGTTGAAATCCAAAGCAAACAGGCCGTGCGAACCAAAACATGCATAGACCCTTTTGCCGTCTGTGATGGGTGATGCCGATGCCAGACTGCCCGTGTCATGTCCACCTTCGTGCGGCAACACATCATTCACCACCGTCTGCCAGCGAATGGTGCCATCCGTGCGGTTGACGCAAACGACTGCGAATCGATGTTTCTGAGTCACGTCGACATTGTCGTGCGCCCCAGGTGCGGTGACCGGAACGGGATCGAGTTGCGGACCGTACGGTATGGCAGTCGTCAGGAATACGGAATCCTGCCACACGATTGGTGACGAGTGGCCCAGTCCCGGCATTTTTAACTTCCAGCGGATGTTTTGTTTCTCATTCCATTCGACGGGCGGGTCGGCGAACGGAGCAACTCCTGTTCGCAGCGGGCCTCGCCATTCGGCCCAGTTCTGCATGCGGGCTGAGTCGTCTCCTGGCGTGGATGACGCTGCCACG
>JAQWLN010000101.1 GCA_029247265.1 Fuerstiella sp. | reverse complement strand
ATCTGGCGGGAACATGACCGGACCAGGATGAATGCAGTTCACGCGAACTTTGGGATTGCGGTGTCCTAATTCCAGAGCGAGTGTTCGCGTGAGAGTGGGCATCGTCCCTTTCGAAAGTAGATAGGCAGCATGATGCATGTACGGCCGTTCAATGGCCCAGTCGCCGAAAGTCACGATGGAACCTCCTTCCGGCTGCTCGACCATCACCGCGCCGACAGCCCGAGCTGTGAAGAAAGTCCCCAGTGTGTTGACGTCAAAATTGCTGCGAAGATCGTCAGCCGTGATGTTATCGAGCGATCCGGAACTCCAGACAGATGCAGTCGTGGCCAGAACGTCGATTCGTCCGAACCGATCGTTGACCTGTGTCACCATTTGCCGAACTGAATCGTCACTTGAAACGTCGGCTCGATAGGCTTCGCAATTGACGCCAACAGATCGCAGCTCATCCAGCGTTTCCACCGCTTCTTCTTTCGAGGAATGATAATGCAATGCAATCTGGTACTTTCGTTCGGCCAGATAACGGGCGATGACATTCCCTACGCGATGGCGGCCGCTACCGGTAATCAAGGCCACTGGCTGGCCCTCGGATGTATTGGGCATGGAAGCAGAGGCTCCGCTGCTGGATTTATTGAGACTCAAGGTACGCCGTCGCGATCAACCTGCTTCGTACTCGGCAAGATAGCCGATGAAGTCGCGGCGGTGTTCTTCCTCATCAGCGAGCGACTGGATGCAGAGGTCCTGCGTGACGTAGTCAATGCCGTCACAGAGCTTGATTATCTCGTTGTACTGAGCGATAGCGCCGTCTTCGGCATCGATGACGCCTTTGATAACTGATACGACGTCCGTGGTGTCCTCGCTGGGCTGCAGTGATGCCTGAGCTGACTTGAAGTCCGCACTGCCAGGAACATTGCCGCCGATCGTCTTGATTCGACGAGCCAGCGTTTGTGCGTGCGTGAGTTCTTCCTGAACGTCGGCAGCGAGGGCCTTCTTGATTTCTTCCGCTCGCACACCGTCGAGGTTGATGGAGTTCGCTATGTAATTTGTGACTGTTTCGATCTCCATCCAGTACGCAACCTTGAGCTCTTCGATGATCTGCTTCTGAACGTCTGACATGTTTGTGAACCTTCTTTTTTAGGATGCGCCTGCGCGAAGGGCGTTGTTTTAGGTTTGGATCTGATGATACGACAGTCTGTCGATCAAGTGTCTTCGATCATCCCCCCGCCTTCTCCAGATCGATGGAGCAGTTTTCATGGCAGCGGCCAGTCAGCCGCAGGCGATATTTCGCAAATAAGTAGTAACCAAGATCGAGACACTGTTTGATGATGGGTAGCCGCGTCAGCCAGACGATCGGGCCAAAACCCACAGCCGAGTAGAGACAGCGGAAGACTTCAACACCTGTGACCCAACTTCCGTTGGGGAGTCTGCCGTGCATTTCTGCCATCAATTCGTGGCGAGATTTCCCAACGGAGCCCGGATCAAATTTTGCCGCGGCAATGTTAGTAAACCGAAGGCGTTGGTCGCGGTCCATTCGCTGCAGCAGTCGGGTTTCCCGCATGCAAAGCGGACACTCCCCGTCATAGAACATTTCGATCGCGTAGGATCTATCCACAGTAGAAGCTCCAATTGAGACACCGAGTTTAGACTTCTTGTTTCCAGCCACTTGCTGTTATTGAGTCAAGTTTTTTGCGAGACAACGCAGCGTTACCGAGCGTCAGATCGAATCGGGTTGAGGCTCAGCTTCATTAGGAAAGACCGACCAGACATGGTTGTGGTGAGACGGCATCCATCTCATCGGCGATGGAGTCCCACATCAATTTTCGAGCTTCAAGAGATCTGACCGCAGCGTGTTCCGCTGCCTTCCACTTCTGCGAATCATCGCCGCAGAGTGACTCCATCAAATGCCGAGCCTTCGCGCCATGCTCATCTCCGTCGAGTTCGACATCACGGTCGAGGTAGTATTCGAACCCACTGAGAACACCATCTGTCGATGCGTTGAGCCAGCAGACATTCTGTTGGAAAACAGAGGGCAACAGTTCTTCTCGCCCGAACGTAAACGCAGAAGCAATTTGGCAGATGTCCTCACTATCGATGATCTCGAAGGTTGTGGCGACGAAGTTGCGTGTTGCCGATGGCATCGCTGTTGACAGCAAAGCACATTGCACTCCGCCATTGGCTTCGAGGTTGTGCAGGAAGTGGTTGATTGTTCTCGTATCCGCTCCCACCTGCTTCATCGCCGCGAGGTAGAGTTCGAAATGACTTGCTGGCTGTCCATCGGGGCCCAAATCAGATTCCTCGGCCAATACAATTTCATTCTCAAGGCGACAGGCCGCCGATTGTGCCGTAGCACGCCACGGCACGTCCACACAGGTGAGTTTTCGTTGCAGGGCTTTGAGCAGCAACATGAATTCCCAGACCGCAAACACATGTTGCTCCATCAGAACGTGGAGCGATTCGATTGTGGAGAGGCGGTCGTAGACTTCGTGATTGGTCAGATCACGCCTGAGATCCACCAGACGCGACTCCAATTGATGATAACCAGACATTTGACAAACCCTGAGACTGAACCTGAACTGCGGCTCGTAGTCGGTTGAGGCCATGCCTCATTACGATTGCACTACCTAAGTTTTAGACATCTCTGCCGTTGTGTCCTGCTTCGTTTTCGGCGATTGATCAAATGACATTGCAGCCTCACCGATCCGTCTCAGCATACCGGCAAAAATAAACTGGTGCAGAGGCCAGATCGAATACCAGTAGCACAATCCGAACAGGCCGACCGGATCAAACATCGCCGTCTGGGTGATCTCACAACCGTCGCCACTGGGCGTCACGGTGAATTCCAGCCACGCTCGTCCCGGCAATCGCATTTCTGCATTGAGTCGCAGGATTTGCGGGGCGTCAATCTTTTCCACTCGCCAGCAATCCAGCGTGTCTCCGACATTCAATTCTACCGGATGCCGGCGACCACGACGCAGCCCTGGCCCACCGACCAGCAGGTCCATGAAGCCACGAATCCGCCACAAGAAATTTCCGTAATACCAGCCGGTTTTTCCGCCAATACGCTGAATCGGTTCGAAGGCTGTCTCCGGGGCGAAGTTCAGCGCAATCGTGCGGCAATCGATAAGACGATTCCCAAACTGCTCGCCGCCAAATCTCCGCGGAGCCATTGATGAAGACACCGCATCCTGCCACCGCGTGGTTGCGAATTCCTGATCTTCTTTCGACAACGCTCGCTGAATGGCAGATTCGAGCGACATCGGTCTCAAAGGGAACGCCTCCAGTGCCGAGTTGTCGTTGACGATCGTGGGGTTCTTCAGGCTTTCGACGAGCTTGCGACCGATCGTCGCGTATACGGGTGTCACCAGACCAAGCCACAAACTGGACAGTCGTGCCGAAAGAAAAGGCACGGGAATCATCAGTCGTTTAAGTCCACGTTGCCGGGCATATTCTCGCATCAGGTCTCCATACGAAACCTGATCGGGCCCGCCGATATCATAGACCCTGCTGTCGCCCTCTGGGAGCTCCAGCGCGTAAGACATATACGTCAACACGTCTTCGATGGCGATTGGCTGAGCCTGTGTCGAAACCCATTTCGGGCAGATCATGACGGGCAGCTTTTGCACCAGGGCTCGGATGAGCTCAAACGACAGGCTACCGGAACCGATGACGATTGATGCTCGAAATTCGATGACCTGAGCACCGGATTCCTTCAACACCTCGCCGACTTCATGGCGACTGCGAAGGTGTTTTGAGAGAAATTCGTCCTGTTCACCCAGTCCACCGAGGTAGACGATTCGGCGAACCCTTTGTTCCTTTGCTGCAAGGGCGAAGTTTTGGGCGGCAAGTCGATCCTGATCTTCAAAGTCCTGCCCACTGCCCATCGAATGGATGAGGTAATAAGCCGTGTCGACGTTCTCCAACGCTGTTGTCAGAGTTTCCGGTTTGGTCACGTCACCGGCGACGATTTCGCTGTCATCACCAACACGAGCCCGAAGATATTCCGGCTTCCGCGCCATCAGCCGAAGCTCAAATTGGTTGCCGCGGTCCCGCAGCAACGGGATGAGACGTCCGCCGACGTAACCGGTGCCACCTGTGACAAGTATTTTTCGAGATGCGTTCATCTGGGAAATAAGGCGACGCTCGCGGAGGCGTCGAGGTTGGGAGACTGTGGGAGTTACCACGCTGATCCGATGGCATCCACGCGGTAGTCTACCACTTCAGGACAAATGAAGCTTCGCATTCGGAACACCAAACAGCCTCAGAATCCACGAATTGCCGTTGTTGCCAATCGTCAATAGTTTTCGCCGTGGAGTCCTTACGATGACGGTGAGCCCCAGCCGTGTGAGCACAGCAGAAAACCCTTCAACTCGGTCACGGACCGGCTTAATAGATCCGAGGCCTCGCATCACCTGAAACGCCAGCGAGACACGTGGCACCTCCACAACGACGCTGCTTCCGTCTCCACGCACGAATACTCGGTCATCACCGATGTCGATCGTGACATTCGCGTGGACGGATAGCAGTCGTTGATGGCTCACGACGCTGCTCCGTCACGAGTCGTTACGCGAATGGCTCCGTTCATCTTCCAGTGAGCATGCTCTGCATTGCCGCCGGTGCTGCTGGGAATACCAACTTCGAAGTTTTCGAAGTTGTAGGCAATTTCAGCATTTCGTTCGGTCAGCCGGTCATACAGTCCGATAGCGAGTTCGGGCCATGTTTTTGTGTCTGCGTTTTCTGCCATTTCTGTTCTCCAAATTAGCTCTCAGGCCGGTGAATGTTCGATGTATGTCCTTGTTTTAGGCGCCCTAAACGATTTGGCCAGTTTGCTAATTGGCGGAGCAGAGGAATGAGATAAGTTCTCAGCCCAGGGAGGTCCTTTTTTCAGAGGAGCAGGCTTTCAGGTCGCGGAAGCAGGAAGGTCCCCGATCGTATCGGTGACCGTCGCGATGACCCTTTTGCGCTTTGATTTGTCAGCTGCTTCGCCTGTCTGGGCGATAATTCTGACAGGTTCAGGAGATCGATACGAAACTCATGCAAGCATCACCCCAGTGAGCGTGCTCGTGCTTTTGCCGACCTCCGTTTCGACGCCGAATTGCTGGAGCAACGAGACGTATAGCTTGCACAGCAGTACGCGTTTCGTTTCCTCCAAACGATAGATCTCTTGTTTGCGCTGTCTGAATCCATCCCAGCAGCTACGATTGGTAGATCATTGTTGGTGTTGGGATTTGCGTTGCCCATGCCAATACCGCACAGAGTCACAGATAGCGAGATCTTTATGCGGCTTAGAGGATTCCAGATATTGTTTGCGGTCACGACCGTCTCGTGTTCACTTGCGCTTTCGGCGATTGCCGATAACACGCCCGGAGCCGCAGAAGCAATCTCTGTTCAGATGAGGTCGTTCATCTATAAGAAGAATCCGCGACGCAGGCTGACAATCTATTATCCGGACGATTGGAAACCTGCAGACAAACTGTCGGCTCTGGTCATCTTTCGCTGCAACATTCCGGTGCAACGCGAGCACTTCCGGCAGGTCGGTATGGTCATCGTCAAGCCGCAGCTCGCGCCTGTGAACTCCGGCCAGTTGCCGAGCTGAATCTCAAAGAGATCGCATCACTTCCGCGTCCACGGCATCAGGTTGAAGATACGAAGAGTGCTATTCGCTTTCTTCGCGCGAACGCTGACGAGCTTGGCATCAATCCGGACCGTATTGTGGCGACGGGAACTTCCGGCGGAGGCGACCTGGCTCTGCAGTCATTCATCAATCGGTCGTTTGAGGATTCGAATGATGCCCCGTCAATTTCCCCTCGGCCCAATGGTCTGGTTCTTTACTGTCCCGCGTTCGACGGCATCGACATATGGTTCGTCAAAACGGAGTTGCTGCAAGAGCGGACCAAAGACGACGCGCCGGCATTCGTTGCTCATCTTGAACGGTCCGGCCGTGCTGTTTGGTTCAGTTGTCGCTTCAAATGACGAGCAGCAGATCAAGATGTCCACACTGTTGCCCATCTTAAGAAGCTGATAGTTGACGCGTTGAGTCCACGTGAGCAAACGATCCTCGATATGCGACTCGGGCTGAACGCGGACGATGGCGGAAAGACCCTCCGAGAAGTTGGAGAGAAGCTGAGTATTAGCAAAGAACGAGTTCGTCAGTTACAGACGCGGGCGATCGAACAGGTTCGTGAGTTGGCCATTCACGATCTCGGCGACCATCAACCATCCGCGAATTTGCTATAGATCACAGGACAAATGGGAATCTCTGCCTACAACTAACCCGAGGGGCAATCTGTTTGCATACCAAATCTTGAACATTGCATATTAGTTTGGCAATAGCGTAGTTTCATCAACGAGGTCGCAATGTTTAAGCTGTTCCGAAAAGACCGCCTTCAAAAGCTGAACAAGGAGTACGCCCGTTGTCTCGACCAGGCTCGAAATCTCCAGCGAAACGGCGACATCAAAGGGTTCGCGACCATGTCGGCTGAGGCAAAAGGCGTGTTGCAGCAAATCGATGAGATCGAGCAATCTAAAACAACCAGTGGCTGACAGTGAGGTAGGTGAGAGATGTCAAAAATCGTCGATGGGAGAATAGAAAGCGCCCAGTCCGCAGACGCAGATTGCGATTGCAGTCTTGACTCTCTACATCACGTGGCAATTGCGGTCGACGATATCGCGGCGGCAGTCAGTTGGTACCGCTCGACTTTCAAATGCTCGGTGAAGTACGAAGATGAAACCTGGGCATTGCTTGGTTTCAAAAATTCCGATCTCGCGCTGGTGATTCCAGAGCAGCATCCACCTCACATCGCATTCAGTTCTTCTGAAGCAGAGAGTTACGGTGAGCTGAAAACTCATCGCGACGGCACCCGCTCGACTTACGTCAGCGACTGCTCTGGCAACTCCGTTGAGGTCATGGCCGAAGACCGGGACTAGCGCTGTACACGCTGTGTTCAACGAGCGACGCTAATGTCGAAGCGAGAGAGTCGTCCCGCCGGTTAGGCGGCTCGTTGGCGGTGAACCTCGCCTTCCAGAGCCTCACGACATGTCGTGAGACTCTGGAAGGCTCTACGTCTGCCTGCAAAGACATGTTTGTTGTAGCACAGCTGGGCCGAAACTTTGGTCGATCTTTAACTTGGGTCTACAAAAGTAAGGTCAGCCAAATCTGTTTAAGAAGTAGTTCCATGTCGAAACGTACACACGCAAAGATCGGTTTCGTTGTCGCAGCCGGGGCTTCTTCTTTCGATCTGGCTCTGGTTTGGAGGCAACAAAGAACAGGGAGCATTCGTCGGTTTATGGGTGTTTTCTATTCTCTCGTTCGGCACATTGGTGCTGTCTGGCGGTCGCCATGAGTGAAATCTCAATCTTCATCTTCGGGATGTTCGTCTTCGCTGTGGCCATCGCTTCTTCGCTGATTGCCGCGATCGGGACGTGGCAGCCAAAGCCAGACATCGACCCATCAAAACGTCCGACCAAAGACGCCGACGCACTTGTTTGATGCTACTGCTCCTCTGACCACAAAGCCGCTCTAGCCTTCGCGATCTGCCAGCTGTGTATATCCGGCGATTCACCTGATAGTTGCAGCCAGGATTAGCAACTGCCGGGTCCGGTTGACGTGCAAGAGATGCTCGCACCCTGTGACATGGTACACGATCACGGTGCCACTGATGAGCAGCGTCCCTTCGCTTCGAAGCTCACCGACTACCTCGGCGGCTCGACTTCCATCGGAGCCGATGCAGACTTCCCACTCCACCGCCTGTCGGGGCTCCCGACAATTCTTGTGGACGTCTTCGCGGCACGTTCTACAAACTAGGATTACTAAAGATAGGCAGGTCACTTAACTCTACCCCACATCTGGAAACATAAGACTATGAAGAAACTCATCGCACTCACAGCTGTGGCAACGCTCGCATCGACGGCAAACGCCGGAAAAAAATGTAATGGGACTGCGATCCTTAGCAGCACGTCGTGTCAGCAGCAAAAGTCCCACGTTACGTACATCACGACCTCTCACTCCGTTTCAGCTCAGCCAACCGCCAAAGCGGACATTGTCGACACGGCTGTCGGTGCCGGTTCGTTCAAGACCCTTGTTGCTGCCGTTCAGGCCGCTGGCCTCGTGGACACGCTGAAAGGCGATGGCCCGTTTACTGTCTTCGCACCGACTGACGAAGCGTTTGCCAAGTTGCCAAAGGGTACGGTCGAGAGTCTGCTGAAGCCGGAAAACAAAGCGAAACTGCAGGCTGTTTTGACTTATCATGTCATTGCCGGCAAAGTGAAAGCAGCCGACGTTGTGAAGCTGACTGGTGCCAAAACGGTCCAGGGCCAGCAGGTCGATATCAAAGTTGCTGATGGCAAGGTCATGGTCGACGGAGCAAACGTCGTCAAGACTGACATCGAAACGAGCAACGGCGTCATCCACGTGATTGACAGCGTGATTCTTCCAGCCGACAAGCACATTGTTGATACGGCTGTCGGAGCTGGCTCGTTTAAGACTCTTGTTGCCGCTTTGAAGGTTGCTGGTCTTGTCGACACGTTAAAGGGTAAGGGACCGTTCACTGTGTTCGCTCCAACAGATGAGGCGTTCGCCAAACTTCCGGAAGGCACGATTGCCAACCTGTTGAAACCGGAAAACAAGGATCAGTTGGTCGCCATTCTGACTTACCACGTTGTCGCAGGCAAAGTTCTGGCCAGCGACGTGATGAAGATTTCCTCAGCCAAGACTGTCAACGGCAAGTCGGCTGCTGTCAAAGTTAGCGCCGCTGGCGTGATGATCGACAGTGCTAACGTTGTTGCTACCGATATCGAAACCAGCAACGGCGTAATCCACGTGATCGACAGCGTAATCCTACCATAGTCGTCACGTCCCCCGGCGACTATCTGGACGGATTTCTTCCGACCGTACTTTTTTGTGCCACAGTGCCAAAATCTGTAAACAGCAAACTCGAAAGAAGATCTCATGTCTATTGCCTTCCCAGAAAACATCTCCGGCGAATCCGAAGGCGACTACCAGTGTGTCAACATGAACTCAGAATCATCTACTTCGAAAAGACCAGCCGCCTTACCCGAAGTTGATCTCGACACCATCGGCGGCGCTGTTCGTACGATATTGAAAGCCGTCGGTGAAGATCCAGACCGTGACGGTCTCCTAGAAACGCCGCGACGAGTTGCAAAGATGTACGCGGAGATGTTCGGTGGTCTGCACGCTGACCCCGGTCGGCACCTGAACGTGACGTTTGAAGAAAGCTACGACGAGATCGTCCTCGTCCGCGACATCGAGTTCACCAGCATGTGCGAACATCACCTGCTGCCGTTTCGAGGGGTTGCCCACGTAGCCTACATCCCGAACGGTCGCGTGACAGGATTGAGTAAACTCGCTCGCGTAGTCGAAGAGGTGTCTCGTCGGCCTCAGGTTCAGGAACGAATGACGCAAACGGTTGCTGAGTTGATCGAAGATCGGCTTGGAAGCAGCGCGGTGGGAGTCATCGTGAAGACGGAACATTCGTGCATTTCAATTCGCGGCATCCGCAAGCCGGGCAGCATGACCGTCACGAGTTCGATGCGAGGCAGCTTCCGCAACGATCCGGCCAGCCGAGCGGAACTGATGTCACTGATTAATCAGTAGGTGGTAGGGCCCGTTCGCACCGGCCGATCTCAGAGAACTGGCCGGTTGGAACTGGCCCTATAGAGACAAACAATGATCTTTGAAAAACAATATAAGTTCTACGCGGCTCATCGTAACGAAACGTTGCAGGACAAGTGCAGCAACCTTCATGGTCATCGTTATGTAGTGAAGTTCCATTTCCAGGTCGAACTAGACGGCGACATCAGCACACTGTTTGGTGACTTTGATGTGAAGGTCGAACCGTGGCTTAAGCAGAACTACGACCACGGCATGTTGATCAATCGACATGACTCCCTTTACGAGTCACTGGAGATGCACATGGAGCGGGCTGGCGAATCACTGCGTCTGAACGTTTTCGACGGCCCAACGAGCGTTGAGAATCTCTGCCACAAGCTGTTCACTGAAATTACACAAATGGGCTTTCGCCTGGCCAAGCTGGAAGTAGAGGAAACCGACACGTCCGTTGTCAGCTACACCCGCCAAGACTGGGTTGCTGACAATCGCTACTTCGGAAAGAAGACATCGATTGCCGCTGCCGCATCGGAGACCACGGCCATTGGTAGCTAAACGCGAACTTCCCAGCAGGAACTGTCGCATCTGCAAACGCCCCTTCACGTGGCGAAAGAAATGGGCCAGTGTTTGGGACTCGGTTAGGTACTGCAGCCGACGCTGTCGGCAACGTCGCAGCCAGTTGCCGTCGGGAGTCGTAGACAATATCAAGCGGTTAAATCAATGAGTTCTCCTAATCACGAATCGTTTATGAGGCACGCCATTGAGGTTGCGAAGGCCAATCCGCGACATCCGTTTGGTGCGGTCATCGTGGACAGCGCGTCTGAGCTCATCGTCGCGGAAGGCGTCAATCGGTCCAGTAAGAATCCGACTCTGCACGCGGAGATCGACGTCATCAACAACTACGCAGCATCTGGGGGAACTGACTGGCACCGGCTGACTCTCTATACAACCGCCGAACCGTGTCCGATGTGTATGAGTGCTATTCTTTGGAGCGGTGTCAAAAGCTTAGTCTACGGCACGTCGATTCCAACTTTGGTACGACTTGGCTGGGACCAGATTGATATCCGGGCCACTGAAGTTGCTGCCAGGTCACATCAAACGAATTGCGATGTGATTCCGGGGGTGCTTGTCAGCGAATGCGACGCACTATTTCGCAAGACGGCAGATGCCGTCGTGGGAACGTCTATTGAGTCATCACGAACCCGGAGTCAGTGACGAAGGTGTTTGACGAAACAGCAACATCTCTCTTTAGCGTTCTAAAGGCTTAGACGTAACTAACTCTTTTCTGGCACGCGGGACAGAAATATGTCGAACGGGCGTTATCTCCCTGACGTTGCATAAGGATGATTGTGCCGCACTTCAGACAAGGTTGACCGCGCCGACCGTACACCCACAGGCGTGATGCCTCACCGCAAAAACGAGTCGTTCGCGCGCCGTTGTTGAGGTTCCGTTTCATCAGAAAGACGGCTCGGTCACGGAGCGACAGCAGTGCGGCATCGTCAAGCACAGCGACGAGCGTTTCGGGGTGAATGTGTTGCAGATGCAGAATCTCAGACTTGTAAACGTTTCCAATACCGCTCACGACGCTTTGATTCATCAAAACTTCGCCAATCGCATGTTGTGATTGGCTCCGCATCCGCGACAGGAACACGTCATCAGAAATCGGTGGGCCGAGAATGTCCGGGCCCAACTTCGTCAGCCACGAATTCCGTCTGAGTTTGGTTTCAGACGTCTGACGTCCTTGCGCAGGATTTCGGCGAACGACCGTCCGCGATCCTTTGACGGCTGCTTTTGCAGCTCGTGGTATTCAACCGAGCGATCCTTCTTCCGCAGTTCGTCACGAAAGTGCCGCATTGCCGACAGAAACAAGGCAACCCGCAGTTTGTGGCACCAGACATGATTTATCTCCTCGTCGACTTCCGCCATCCAGGTCACGTCGTTGTCTGCGTCGAAGTCGTCGAATGCCGCTGATGTGTGATCCAGTTGATCACCAAGGATGAGAATAAGATTTCGCATGATTACTGCATATGCCAAGCGATGACGTCGGCCTTGCTGAGCAATTCAACGAGTGAAGGATTCACAGGTACGCCATCTGAGGTTTGCCCGGAAAGAACTTCATCACTGCTCAGCCAGCGAAGTTGTTTATTGAGTTCGACGGAAGCACGACCAGACTTTCCGTAGAGGTCGGCGATGTAGAATTCGACGACGAAAAACGTGGCTTCCATTTCCAACTCAACCGGAAAGTCCAAGTGCAGTCTCGCCTGACTGCAAATGATATAGTCTTTGTCGCGACGGATGTCGAGCACCCATGCGATTTCTCGGTCCAGGCATTCGCGGAACGATTCGTCGTCGAGGCGTTCGGCCGTGACGAAGTCGTAGTGCTTTTGCCTGGCATCCCAATGTGCAAGCCATTGGTTTTCGAGATGCTCTGGGTGTCGGACTAAGGCGATGGAGCCTGTGAAGTGGTTCATGGGTACAAATTCAGATCATCGCATACATCGATAGGTAAGTATGAGCACCAGGATTCCTCGTACGGTCCACGCGACGGTGCGAATCCAATTGGTAGAGACGAGTTTTTGATAAGCGGCAGTCGAGTATTCGACTGTCAGAGAATTATGAGCGGGCACGGACAGCAACGCGGTAGAGAGCCAAAGGACGGCAACAAGTCCCACGCCGATCCATGCGAGTGTCTGTGAATCCTCGGGAAGATATTTCAACAGTATCACGGCTGTCGCCAGCTCGATAAGCATCGCCGGACCGACAACCCAAGTCGTCAACCGCTGATGCAACTCTTCGTAGGTCTTGAACTGTTCGTTGCCGACATTGGCGAACAACGGATAGTGCACGAACTGCACAAACCAGATGAGACCAACCATGAAGACGGTTGAAAAGACATGAATCAGAAGCAGCAATTTCATTTCAGACGGCACCACGTTTTTAAAGATTCGACACATTCCGAAGACGTAGATGATAATTCGCAGCTTTGACGCAGTTGGGCAAGTTCCACGTAGTCCGGTCGGTCCGCTGCGGACTGATGTCGAAAGCCCTTCAGCACCTGCCCGTCGTGCATCAGGAATACGCCCGGCATGAGAAACCCGTTACCATTGAGGGCTCCAATGCCGTGGCCGGCTATTGCCGCTTTAATACCGCGGAACCATACCTTCGGTCCGAACAGTTGTATGAAGGAACCGATTCGCAACCCAAAGTATTCGTACAGTTGACCAGTCGGGTCTCGGAAACAATGCACGTCTTCAAGACTATACTTCTTCAGCAGGTCAACCGGTTCCTCTGTTCCCATGTGGACAAGGGCAATGTTCGTTCCCTTCGCTTCGATCTGTTCTCGAAGCTCCGAAAGATCGCCAAGCGTTTCGCGACAGAACGTACAACCGGAATGACGCAGTAGTACGACGAGAGTCGGCCTTCTTCGTGAGAGTTCGCTCAAGCTCGCCCCGAGTTGACTGATGAAGCGATGAAACGGGTCGAGTCTCATCCGTTGTGGCGGAACCACCAACAGTTGCGACTGCGATTGATTTGTCACGGCAGCATTCCACAGGATTAGAGCGAAGGGAATCCACCAAATTAAGTCATTGCTCAGAATCGTCCAGCCCATCGACAGAGGAAAATCACCGGACGCCGCGGCACTGACGAACCCGATCGGACCGAACACCTTCCCAAGAAACCCAACAAGCACAATCGGCCAGTGACGGTAGGGATTTGTTGCGGCAATCGCATATCCGATTCCGTAGACGCCGACGATCATTCCGACGCACTGCCAAAGCTGCGGATACGATGGCAAGGGATCAAATCCTGCCCAGCGAAAAATCGTCAGCGGGCTGAGAATCGCAAAGGCCCCCCACAACAGGTTGTAAGCCGCTGCGGCCAGCAGCACCTTCCGCATCCAAGTCGGCGCCGAAGACGATGGCGATTCAGCGCCGTTCACGTCCTCAATGACTGATGGTTCAACTGTTGTGATCATTGCATTGTTCCCATGTGGTAATTACGGCTGCCGTACTTTTGGCTCTCGGACCTTCACGCTGTCTTTTGTAGGCACGAATTGCCATCTGACGAGGACTTGCGTTTCGCGGCGATTCCAAGGTAGGCAAGCATTTACTGTGTGACTCGTGTGAATGATCTGCAACGCTTCGGCAACCAAATTCAGTCGAGAAATGGCACAACGAGGCGTTTGAACTGGCAAAATGACTGGGAAAATTGGGCAAGACATGCTGGTCGCTTGTCCTCCTGATCCTATAACCTACGCGACTGGGGTTGAAAAAGGAGGTTGTGATGCCGTCACTTAGTCGCCGTCCGGGCGAGTCAGTTTTTATCCAAGACGATGTTTCCGTTAGTGTGCACTCCGTGAAAGGAAACCGAGTGCGGCTCGCAATAGACGCCCCCCCGCGACGTATCGATTCGCCGATCAGAGTTGCTGCACGAAGGACTGCTCGACTTGTCGCCAACTGCTCAGCAACGGCTGCTTTGCGGAAGTCCTTACAGCGAGCTGATGAGCCGCCAAGACAGAGGAGCATCAGTGAGACTAGTTCTGCTTTGTATTCTTTGCTTGGCGTCATTCCTTCTGCTTCTGATGTTCACCGTTCGAGCTTCTTGGGAACGCGGCGTCTTTGACAATAGGTCGCTGATGGAAGACGTTTGGTTTCAGGTGACGCTGCTTGATGCGTACCTCGGTTTCCTCACCGTCTACGTTTGGATCGCATGGAAAGAGCGAACAGCATTGCGTCGGTCGCTGTGGTTTGTGCTCGTCATGTCATTCGGCAACATGGCCGTATCCCTCTACGTGCTCCTGCAGCTCTTAAATCTCCCGCGTGGCAGCAGTCCGTCGAAGATCTTAACCATAAGAGTCAAGTCGGCCGGCGGGGCGGGAGCTGATGTCCGAATCCGTTGACAAGTCAGAATCTCAATTGGCGATCGTAGGTGGCGGCATCGCTGGCCTCGCATGTGCAAATCAGCTTCAGGCTGCCGGAGTTTCAGTGATTGTCTTTGACAAAGGTCGGAAACCCGGCGGTCGCATGTCGACTCGCAGGGTTGATGACAAATTCTCTTTCGATTACGGGTGTCAGTTTTTCTCAGCGGAGGATCCCATATTTGATCGCCAAGTGAAATCGTGGCTCGACTCGGGGGTTGTTTCCGTTTGGCGTGGCAGCGTAGTCGAATTCACAGACGGGCAAGTCATTGAAAATTCTTCAACGCGCCCACGATACGTCGGCGTCCCGAAGATGGCTTCGGTGTGCTCAGACCTTGCCTCAGGAATCAAAGTCCGCTCCGGTGTTGAAGTCAATGAAGTTCGTCGAATTGACGATATGTGGCACCTTCTCGATGATTCGGGAACATCCCTTGGGCAATTCAACGCGTTGATTGTGGCGACTCCACCAGCACAGGCAGAGAAGCTGATCACGCATGCACCGTCACTCTTATCTGTTGCACTTCGGGTACGAATGTCTTCGTGTTGGAGTGTCATGCTGGCATTCCCGGAACGCCTTGACTGCTCGTTCGACGGAGCCGTTGTTCAAAATTCTTCTCTGTCATGGATCGCGCGAAACAACAGCAAAGCCAGCAGAATTGTCGCAACGGAATGCTGGGTAGGACAGGCAAACCCAGAATGGTCGGCCAATCGTCTTGATGCCTCAAGAGATGCCATCGCAGCCGAACTCGCTCATGAATTTGGGAAGTTAGTCGGCGTGGCCATGAATCCCGAATACCTTTCCGCTCACCGATGGAAGTACGCAATCCCGAGCACACCGCTCGATCTGGACACGGGCTGCCTGTTTGATGACGCGCTCAACATCGGTCTATGCGGAGACTGGTGCCTCGGGAACCGCGTTGAAGCGGCATGGTTAAGCGGCACCGCTGCCGCCACTCGTCTGTTGAAAATTCGTTAGGGAAATGAGCAAGAAATCGCATCATGTCGTCTGGTTTCGCAACAATCTGAGGATCCGTGATAACGCTCCGCTGGCTGCCGCTGTCAAACGTGTCGCGGATGGCGGCGGGCAGCTTTCATTGGTCTATATCATTGACCCTCGCTGCCACGCGAAGACAAGTTTCGGCTTTGACCGCGTCGGTGCGTTTCGGAACACATTCCTCGCCGAAGCACTGAACGACTTCGGTTACCGACTCAGAAATTACGGGCTAACCCTGACCGTTATGAAAGGAAAGCCCGAGGATCTGCTGCCGAAATGCGTCGGTCAATCCGGCTCACTTTACTTTCAAAGAGAAATCCCGCCAGAGGAGAGGGCGGTCGAAATATCGCTACGACAGCGAATGCTGGCGAACAGCGTGAACGTCCATGACTACTGCCCGAACACGCTTCTCGATTTTCAGGACCTGCCGTTTGACGTGGCGAACGCCCCTGAAGTCTTTACAAAATTTCGGAGGAACGTCGAAAAGAACTGGCGCGTTGCGCTGGAGGAAACTCTGTCTGATGATCTGCTGCTGAGAGCGGCACAGCATCAGAAGCCAATTACTGCAGAGAGTGCGGCTAGGTCTGACGCCTTCTGTGAACAGAATTGCAAACGACAGATCGCAGACAGCCGTCGCGTGATGAGTTTCGTGGGTGGAGAATCTGCTGGACTCCAAAGGCTCAACGAGTACTTCTGGGAACGCGACTGCCTGAAGGAGTACAAACAGACTCGAAACGGAATGCTGGGCCCTGACTACTCATCTAAGTTTTCGCCGTGGCTATCGCTGGGGTGCATTTCACCGCGGCATATTTACGCTGAGATTCGACGCTATGAGGCGGAACGAGGAAGCAATGAATCCACCTACTGGCTCATCTTCGAACTGCTGTGGCGAGATTATTTTGCGGTGATTACAGCCAAACATGGATCAGCCCTCTTCCAAATTGGTGGACTGCGAAGGATGGCGCTGAACTGGGAACAGGATTGGTCACTCTTCGAACGCTGGCAGAACGGGACAACCGGTTACCCGCTGATTGATGCCAACATGCGGGAGTTGCAGTCGACCGGCTGGATGTCGAATCGGGGACGGCAAAACGTTGCCAGCTTCCTGACGAAGAACCTGGGGATCGACTGGCGAATGGGAGCCGAATGGTTTGAGAGTCAGCTAATTGATTACGACGCATGCAGCAACTACGGAAACTGGAACTACACGGCAGGTGTTGGAAATGACGCTCGCGGTTTTCGCTGGTTCAACACAATCAAGCAGTCCCAAGACTATGATTCGGAAGGCCGCTACGTTCGTCACTGGTTGCCGAGTTTGAAAGAAGTGCCAAAGAAATTCGTCCATACGCCGTGGCAAATGCACGTGGCAGAGCAGCAACGTTCACATTGCGTGATCGGCACCGACTTCCCAACCCCAATCGTGGACTTGTTTCAATCGGCGCGAGACATCCAAAGCAAACAAAAGCAGACGTGATGACCTGTTGAGTGCATTCTGCCTGTCGTCACTGGCCCCGAACTTTGTAACGGACAGAACAATCAACCGCGCGGCTCCGGCAGCTTTACGATCACTGCAATGCCGACGCATGCAGAGGCAGAGACAACGAGTGACGGCACCAATGCAAATTGCGTCACGTAAAGAGAAACAGTAATCGCGATCA
>JAQWLN010000085.1 GCA_029247265.1 Fuerstiella sp. | reverse complement strand
CAACGGAATTTACGCCAGTCATATCCGCGGCGAAGGAACGGTACTGCTGAAATCTGTCGACGAGGCTTTAACGATCGGCCGAGAAGCTCAACTGCCGGTCCATATCTCGCACTTCAAATCAAGTGGTCGGGATGCATGGGGGCTTGTTCGCGAGGCCGCGCGGATGATCGACGCGGCACGAAAATCGGGACGCGCCGTCACGGCTGATCAGTATCCGTATATTGCATCCAGCACGTCGCTGGGAGCAACGTTACTTCCCAGCTCCGCTCGGGCGGGCGGCACAAAAGAACTGATCGAACGGCTGGACAACCCCGAGACCGGATCGCGGATTCGCACGATGATCAGTGCAGCCATCGTGAAACGCAACAACGGGAAAGCCGTACGAATTGCCCGGTACAATCCGAACAAGAAATGGGTGGGCCGAAGTTTGGCAGACATCGCCACCAGTGAAGATAGACCAGCCGTTGAGATCGCTGAAGAAATCATGCGCGGTGGTGGAGCAAGCGTTGTTAATTTCAGTATGAGCGAAGACGACGTCCGCCACATCATGGCGATTGACTGGGTGGCGACAGCGTCTGACGGCCGCGCGTATCTGCCGGGGTCGGACCGACCTCATCCCCGCAATTACGGGACGTTTCCCCGTAAGCTGGCGTACTATTCGGTTCAGGAACAGGTCCTGTCGCTTGAAGCGGCGGTGCGCAGCATGACCAGCCTGCCGGCCAGCATTCTGCGCATGACGGACCGTGGTCTGATTCGGGAAGGTTTGGCAGCCGACATCACGGTCTTCAGCGTGAACGCCCTGAAGGACAGGGCCACGTTCGACAATCCGCACCAGTACGCCACAGGCATTCAGCACGTTTTCGTCAACGGCACACCGGTTGTGCACGATGGCAAAGTAACGGGCGCGCTTCCCGGAAAAGCGCTTCGTTTTGAAGGTGGCGAAAGCAGATCGCGATAAAGAGGGAGGTCAAACCTGGCCTATCCATCAATTCCTCGGCGTCGACAGACCTGCGGCTCCCTGACGTGACAGAGAATCCAGCGGCTGTCCTTTTAACAATGAGACGACCGCCTGCTCAAGATTGTCTGCCGTAACACCGCCCGCAACTCGGCCGGTCTTATCGATCACAAACATCGTCGGCACCGTGACGATACCGAAGTCTTTGGCAAGTTGCCCGTCTGTGCCGCCCGGAACGCGGATGTGCGGCCACTTGCCGCCATTCTTCAACAGGTAAGGCTGAATACCGTTGGCATCTGCGTCCAGATTCACACCCAGAATCTCGAAACCGGATCGCTGATATTTCGTATGAGCAGCGATCAGTTTCGGCAAATCGTCGGTGTAGGGCTTGGCCCACGTAGCCCAGAACACCACCAGTGTCACCTTACCGCGAAATTGATTGGCATCGATCGGTTTCCCTTCCAGCGACCTGCCCGCCAGCTGCAGCGGCTTGCCGGTCAGGTCAAGTCGCCGAAGCGCCCCGCGTGCACGAATACCTGCGTTCGTCCGAGCGTGATCTTTGACCAACTGACCGTACCATCGCCTGGCGTCGTCAGTACGGCCGGTCAGTTCCAGACTGATCGCCAGCTGAACAATCGCGTCAGAGGCGTCAGTCGACTGTGGCCAACGTTGAGCGAACACTTCAAGCTGCTTCAGCCACCATTCCTGAGCTTCCTGCTGGACCTTTTCGTCGTCTGTCTTCAGGCGAACGGCATATTCAGCCAGCAGACGGCGATACCAGACATAGCCCAGCAGTTCTGATTTCGCTTTCACCTGATCCTGAAGCGCCGTCAATCGCGTCAATCCTGCGTCGTACTGCCCCGTCTGCACAGCTGCTGCGACACCATCCGCAAACTGTTCAATCCATTGAACTCGCTCTCGTTCCGTCGGTGCAATTCGAATGATCTTGTCAATGATGTCAGCGCGCTGCTGATTGTAACGGGCCAGCCCCGTCGGAGTCACACTGGCCGTTGGACTGTTTTCATCCAGCTTCTGCAGTTGCGCCAGCAACTGCTCCATTTCCCTGGCCATTTCAGGCGGCGCATTGACACCACCTCCAGTTAACTGAGGCTGCATCAGGATGCCACCAATCTGCACTTCAGCATTGTCAGCATCCAGAGGTTTTGGAAGCTGCGTCAGCTTCCAGACGTTGCCAACCTTGACCATCTCTCCGATTGAGACAAGTTGATGAGTGCCGGCAGTTTCGATAATGGCCATAGCGTTCTCGTAGACCGTGAGATCTGTGCCGGCCTTGCCATCCTCTTTCGGAATCAGTCCGGGTACCGGAGGGTCGAAACGCACCCACTTTGAGACTGACGTCAGCGCCTTGCTGCCGGCCAGAACTTTTCTGAGCTGTACCGAAGGATCTTTAACTGACAACAGCAACTGACGACCAATCTCAGATGCCGCGTTGATATTCTTTACGTCGTCAGCATTGATCAACACACTCTGTAGTGCATGGATGTCGCCCTTAATCATGGCTTCGACCGCCGTCTGCGCGGCTTCCTGCGCCGACAGCATCTGCCAGCTGTCGATCCTTCCGTCTTCGTCTTCGTCGTTGCCCCAGCGCATGCCGCCCCAATTCAGCCAGCGGTGCTGATCTGGCTTTTCGTTCTGGTCGCTGTCGATGTCCCGATAGACCTCAAGTCCCATGCGGTAGTAGCGAAACAGATCGGGCTTGTTGTCACCATTCGTGTCGGTAAATCGCCGCAGTACCTGCCCCGCAGGTCCGTAGACGACGAAACCGGCTATGCCGTTGCCGCGTTCCACGTCAACTTTGCAATCGGCAAAGTCATCGCGCGGCGGAGTCTCAAACTCTACGTCACGGTGAATTGGGCGAAACTGCGTAAGAATCTGTTCCGGCGACGGAACCTGCCCGTACGTGGCGGGAATGGCAGCACACAGAACAAACGAAACAGCAGCCAAATGAGCGGGGCGCATCCTTGCAACTCCGTGCATAATCAAAAGTTCGGGGCTTGAGAGGGTGAGTTTCGGTGCTGCCAGGCAGGCACCAAGTCACCTCCGTTCAGGTATTTTGCCAAGTGTAAACCGAATCCAGACTTCAAGTCATCATCGATTTTTCAGGAAATCGGCAGCGCGTCTGGCCCCGAACGGCTGAAATATGCTGGGCACGGGGCGTATTAGCTCACAGTTTGCAGCAATCCGGCATGCAGGCTGTCACGGTAGACCAAACTGGATGACCCACATTGACGCACTCCGATGGGGCAGATTAAAGTCATGGCCTTAGACCGTCCCCACTGGCCTGATGTTCGAAAGGACTCGAACAGTGAACACCAAAGCTCTGCGCCGCAGACAGCGTCTGCAGGAATGGCGCAGCAAAGAGTATCCGGATTTCGACCCGTGGCATTTCAACACCACGGTCGAAGAAGCTGCGCCCGCAGGCGGCGACGTACTCGAAATCGGCGCCGGTTCGGGTGTAGGTCTGCAAACACAGATGCCATTGAAGTCACAGGTCAAACGGTATGCGGGCGTCGACATTGATCCCAGAGTTATGGACAACCCGCATCTGCACGAAGCTCACGTGGCGGATGCCGTGGCCCTGCCGTTTGAAGAAAATTCCTTCGACCTGGTGTTTCATACGATGGTGGCTGAACATCTAGCGGATCCAACCGCCAGCGTACGTGAATCCCTGCGCGTGTTGAAGCCAGGCGGTCTGCTGATGTTTCACACCGTGTCGTTCTGGTCCTATGCATCGCTGATCGCCGCTGCAACGCCACACTGGTTTCACCTGTTCTTCGTGCGTCATCTGGGAATGGGAAGAATCGAAGAAGACGTGTTTCCGACCCATTATCGTATCAATACAGCTTCCGCTGTCCGCAGCATCGCCTGCGAACTTGGTGTCGATGCACAGGTGGAAAATATTCCCGTCCCACCGGCATACCTGGCTTTCAGCTATCCGACGTGGCGACTGGGAGTGCTGTTCGGTCAGACGTTCGAAAAGTGGTTTCCGTGGCTGCGAGCTCAAATCGTCTGCCGCATCTATAAACCACAAGTATCATCGATCGAAACCACAACGGCGAACACAGACAGTGCGGGCAAAACTGCAGCCTGACACGAATGCGCAGTTCCGAGGAATGGCCGCCATACAAGCACGACGCACAGACAAGTAAGTGAGTAGCTCTCAGGTGAGCGTTTGCCTCTTAAACGCTGGCATGACTCATTTGTTCGCGCCGCGTGCTCGTATCGATGACCGTCAAGAATCAATTTGGATCGCCGATCGATTCTGTCAACAGGTTCAGCAGACGCACGATCTCGCGATGCCCTGCCTGAGTCTGCCGCACAACAAGACTGCGACCAACGATCTTGATCGCCCCGCCTTCGCCGTCGCTGACCACCCATCTGCAGGGTGGTGTCGTCATTTCCTGCACCAGTTCTACCAGAGTATATTTTTCATCGACGGCCTCCGACGCATCCACGGGTTGTGGCTTGTCCGAAGGATCTGTGGTCAGAGGTTCCACGGGATGTTTCCTGCGTTGTCTCACCAAACGAATACTGGTTCGCCACGCCACGGTATACAGCCAGCTGCTCAGTGACGATTCCCGCCGTATCTGTCGGGGACGCCGTGCCAGAGTGATAAAGGTCGCCTGGAACGCGTCGTCAATGTCGGCTGCATTTCCAATCACGCGCCGACAAACCCCCATCACCAGCCCCTGGTGCCGTCTGACAATTTCAGCGAATGCCAGTTCGTCAGCGTCCTGAACAAACCGACGCAACAGGTCACGGTCGTTCAGCAGGGAATACTCAACAGATGGGGCGGTCAACTCTGACATAGGCACCCATTAGTGTACCCACACCGTTGTTTGCTGCGCACATTTTTGGAGAAAATCAGATTTCACCGAATCGCCAGCGGGGGGGGACAATTGCGTCAGGACAATGCCAGACGCAATTCAGCCAACTGCCGTTCGTGCCAGGATTGACAGAACCTCAGCGTTGGCTTCCGGAAAATCCAGTTCGTTCAGACTCTGCAGACTGACCCAACTGAACGGCTGCTGTGCCGTGGAGCAGTCCGGCAGATCCGGCGTCAATGCGCAGCGCCAGAAATTAAGTTCCAGCGTCGCATGTTCATATTCATGCATCGTCGTCACCAGATGTTCACGTGGAATGACGATCAATCCGGTTTCTTCACGGCATTCCCGAACGGCGCACGATCGCGGCGTTTCATCCGGCAGACACTTTCCACCGGGAAACTCGGCCTTACCCGCCAATGGTCCACCCGCAGGTCGCGTTCCCACAAGGACATGCCCCGCAGATTCCACGATGGCGATGGCGACCTTAGTCGGCAAACAATTGTTTCTGGCCTGTTCCATGACAATCCGGAATCAGGCGCCTGCGGTTTCGCCAAAGTCGGCGGGGGGAGCACCCATTTTGCTGAAGCCGCAGTCGACGTGAACAACCTCTGCACTGATTCCGCTGGCCTGATCGCTAAGCAGAAAACTTCCGGTCTTGCCGACTTCTTCCGCCGTAATATTGCGTCGCATGGGTGCCATGCCCTTATACAATTCCAGCATCTGGTCGAAGTCGCCTACACCCTGTGCACTGACGGTCTTCACGGGACCGGCACTGATCGCATTAACGCGTGTCCCGTCAGGGCCCAGCTCACTGGCCAGATAACGAACGCCACATTCCAATGCGGCCTTACATATTCCCATCAGGTTGTAACCGGGAATGACTTCTTCTCCGCCAAAGTACGACAGTGTCAGTACACTGGAATTTTCGCTGAACAGATCTTTCTTCTTAGCCGCGCCGCAAACGGCCAGCAGACTGTATGCACTGATCTCCATCGCCAGGCGAAAACCTTCACGACTGGACGCCCAGGTTGGCCCGGTCAGATCGGCCGGTGGTGCGAAGGCAATGCTGTGCAGCAGAAAATCGATCTTGCCGAATTCTGCAGCCGCCTTTTCCATGACGGCCTCGAGATCAGCATCCTCACAGACGTTGCATGGCATTAGAAATTTGGCACCGATCGGGTTAACCAGCTTGCCGACTTTTCGTTCGTTCTTCGGCCGGTCACCGGCATCGGGCAGGTGAGTAAACCCGATTTCAGCACCCTGTTGATGTAGTTGCTCCGTGATGGCCCATGCGATGGAACGATCGTTGGCGATACCCAGCACCAGCCCTTTTTTACCTTCAAACAAACCCATCTTAAGATCTCTTTCTTCCATCACGTGACACTGAATGGTCTGTGAGCCGATGTGAGAACCTGGCAAGACGTCTAAACAAAAGACGCCTACCACGGGGACCGAGACGATCCGCTGTACATAGCCACACTTGTAAGTTCAGAGATAATAGGCGGAAATTTCGACTTCGTCGACGAAGGACGCCACTAAAGTTGAAGCCTGTCGGAATTGTGTCTCGGTGACCACAGCGGTACAGCTTATCAGCTGTGCCTGGAGCCGCACGGAGTCGCCCAGACGTAACAAAGCCCCGGTCTTTGAAAGACCGGGGCTTTGCATGTTCAGTACTCAACCAGGCCGCTGCCGTCGTCAGGCAACACTCACCGCATCTGAGGAAGACGCGGCTGTCGGCGGAGATTCGTCCTCCGACCTGTCCGCTTCTTCTTCTTCGTCGGAAACGTGGTCGACGAAACCTTTCAAATGGATAGCTCGCGTGTGATGCTGCAGTTTTTTCAGCGCTTTGCTTTCGATCTGTCGAATTCGTTCACGCGTCACTTTGAAAATGCGGCCGGTTTCTTCCAGGGTATAGCTGTACCCGTCACCAAGGCCATACCGCAGCTTGACGATTTCACGTTCGCGATACGTGAGACTCTTCAATACGTGGTCGATCTTGTCACGCAGCATCTGCTTCGCCGCAGACTCAGCCGGGCTTTGTTCGTGCGAATCTTCTAGAAACTCGCCAAAGCTGCTGTCTTCGCTTTCACCGACGGGAGTATCCAGACTTATGGGATGCTTCCACGTCTTCATGATCCGCTCTGTTTCCTCGATGCTCATGCCGACCGCTTCAGCCAGCTCTTCGTTGCTGGGTTCACGCCCGGTTGCCTGGCGAATTTCTTCGGCCTTGGCTTTCAGCATTGAGATATTCTGGAACATGTGAACCGGAATTCGAATGGTTCGAGCATGATCCGCGACGGCCCGAGTGATGGCCTGTCGAATCCACCACGTAGCGTACGTTGAGAACTTATAACCTCGACGATACTCGTATTTTTCAACACCTCGCATCAGTCCGGCATTGCCTTCCTGAATCAGGTCCAGAAAACTGAGGCCTCGGTTGCGATATTTCTTCGCGATGGAAACCACCAGACGCAGATTGCCGCCGGATAGTTTTTGCTTGGCATCGGTCCAGCCATCCATGCGACTATTAATACCGCGGCAGCGCTCAAGAAACTGCTCCGGAGTTTCCAGAACCATCTCGATGTATTCTTCGAGTTCGCGTTCCAGCGAATCGCGTTCTGACTCCGCGGACTTCAATCCTTTCAGACAGGCGATTTCGTCCTGCAGTTGCTCGATCCGTTCACCGATCTGCAGCATTCGCTTCATAACAGGCTGCAGGCGGTGAGTCCGAACGCTCAGTTCTTCGCACAACGTACACATCTTGACGCGTCGTTCGCGAATTCGCGTGTGCAGAAACACCTGTTCTTCGGAACCTTCATCGCACGCACGCCACGCCAGAAAGTCTTCTTCGTTCTCGACCATCAAGACGCGCAATGATGCGAGATTCGCTTCCATGCGGCCTTCGATCTGCTCCTTCCGCACATCTTCTGTTTCGGACGTTCGCAGAGTACGTTCGAAAGGCAGTTCCTGACGATTGACCTTTTCAATGATGTCGACAGCTATCCGCAAAGCAAAATCGGATTCGATGACGTGACGTCGCATCCGCTTCCGCATCACTTCAATCTGTTTCGCCAGAAAGATCTCGCGGTCACGGCTGAGCAGTGGGATGTTGCCCATCTGACTCAGGTACATGCGAATCGGGTCTCGCGACGACAGCGCCGAAGTTTCCGGCCCCAACAGAGCACGAGCAGCTTTTTCCGCCTGCTCTTCCCGAACTTCTTCTTCAATCGGTTCCGGCTCCAGCGGGATCTCCGGATCTTCAATGAAGTCAAACCCATTCTGATCAATGGCCTTGATCAGGTTGTCTACCATGGCCGGGTCGCCACCTTCGTCCGGCAACCACGCGTGGGCCTGTTGTACTGTGACGAAGCCGCGTTCCCTGGCTTTCTCAATGATCGCTCTCAGTCCTGAATCGAGACGATGCACGCGAATCCCCTTCTTTCTTGATTCTTCTCTGCCCGACCGGAATAAATCAGTTGAGCAGAAGAAGCGGAGCTTTGCTCCGTATATATAAACACGAGTGTCCGTGCCTCCATGTGAGACACACGCATTTTACGTCTGCACCGCCAGGAGTGACCTGGATGCGACCTCCGGAACCGAACCACCACCTGTTTGTCCAAAACCTGTGATGAAGCTCATGAGAAGTCAGTGCCGCAAACGTTAAAAATTTGATCAGTGAATGCATCCTGCGATGTAGTTGCAAACCTTTAGTCTCTCAGCATACCGGCGAATCAGAAAAATCAATCGTCCGGCCCCGGAAATTCGCGATTCCACAGAATGCTCCCATTACCGGAATCAGCCAGAGTACGATTGACGACAGTCGCAGCAGCATGCGTTCCGTCGTCTGATTCGTAAAGTGCGCAAGCGTTGCGTGATTATTCTTACGTGTGTCTGATCTTTGGTGCCGACGCCGAGATTCGGCACCGCCTCACCATAAGACCATTGGTGGCGTTAAGATTACTCCTTTAATGCTTCCGCACGAGGTTCCGACCTGAAGCGACCGAGGGCAAACCATCGACCCGCCTGACATTGGCCCGAACACATGGTCATGATTATTCGCTTGCGACACCCCAATCGTCAACTTGACTGGTCACAGCTTTTGAACGATTCCCGGAAAACAATTTTGGAGACCGAACGTGGGTTGACGTGGGACGCTGATGGATTCGAACCAATCCCATCCCCCTGTGTCGCACTCGGGGCAACTCAGGTGCCGCATACCCGCAGTGGATCACGCTGTACAGCGGACTCGTCGGCCGGGCATTTGACAAACAGAATGCCTGACAATTGTATCTACGGCAAGGTGTTGCCATCATGGACGGTCTGCCCGGCAAAGACTCTGCGACCAGTGTGAATGCCTGACATGCCCAGCCCTCATGGGATCCGAAATACGTAGATACCCTCACCGCATGATGGACAACAGTTCTTCACATGGCGCGCCAGAAAAAAAAA
Source organism: Fuerstiella sp. (assembly GCA_029247265.1). Classification (GTDB taxonomy): domain Bacteria; phylum Planctomycetota; class Planctomycetia; order Planctomycetales; family Planctomycetaceae; genus Fuerstiella. Next base: position 11,815 of record JAQWLN010000085.1, on the reverse strand, counting down.
TCAAAAAACGCAGTCGATCCGAACTCACGTGTGGTTTGTCGAAACCGCAAGGCTCGACACGAATACGATGTGCTGGACGAAATTGACTGCGGAATTCAGCTGTACGGCAGCGAGGTCAAGAGTATTCGAGACACGAAAGTCTCCATTGAAGACGCCCACGCTCGCGTTGACGGCTATGAAGTCTGGCTGATCAACGCAGATGTGGCAGAATACCCGCAGGCTACAGTGTTCAATCATGAACGACGGCGAAAACGGAAGCTGCTGCTTCATCGCCGAGAAATCCGGAAGTTCGCAGAAAGCGGTGAGCAACAGGGACTGACTCTGATACCGCTTTCCGTGTTTATTGCACGTGGATTTATCAAAGTAAAATTGGGACTGTGTAAGGGCCGTAAGCAGCACGACAAACGTGAGCACCTCAAGAAGCAGGATCACAAACGCGAAATGGAGGCGGCCCTGAAGCAGCGATGATGTCCGCATTGGCACACGGGTTGCATATCCCGCCGTATGGAAGCGAAGAAAGTGTGCTCCCCAGCATTCAACGGCCCTCTTAAACAAGCGGTACCGAACCATGGTCGCGAAGTGCAAGGACGCCGAATCACCTGTTCTGCAGTGTATTACACTGAACGAACCACCGACGGCTGAGACTTCTGCACACTGAACACGCTGTTCGTTATTGCAGCAATTACAACAGATACGTGGTAACACTTACAAAATCCGCATTCATCGAGGACGGACTGACAAAAGGATTTGTCGTCCGACGGAATTCAAAAGGAACTTGATTGGGATCAGGTACGATTGGCGCAACGACCCGCAGCGTGCCTCACAGATCAATCCCGGAATCCTTTTAGAATCCGCATTCCAGAATTCACTGGCAGGGAAGCCAACATGAAACTGATTGCACTGATGATGATGGCGGCCGCCCCGACCGGTCAGCCGCCGCAGGACATCGTCCTGCTGGACTTTACCGCCGGCTACTGTCAGCCCTGCAAACAGATGGTCCCTGTGCTGCAGCGAATGGAGAAGAACAAATTCCCCATTCGCAAAATCGACATCACCGAACAACCGGACCTTGCCCGCCAATACAACGTCGATCGCATTCCAGCCTTTATATTGCTGGTCGAAGGCAAGGAAAAACGACGTTTTCTTGGAATCACAGCCGAAACAGAACTCCGACAGGCGATGCAGGATGCGTCCCGCGAGTTGAGCGCCGCTAGGCAGCGCCAAAACGCGACGGCTGCGCCGCACACCAGTGATCCACAAATCGACGACAATAACGAACCGAAGACAGCAGCGACCGCGGACGCATCCCGGTCTGGTTTTGGAGGCTTCGTTGATCGCGTCCGCCGCGGTTTTGGTGGTGGCACACCCACCACAAAAGACAGCCTGAAGCACCCGAATTTCCGAGCTCAGAGTCCGGACACCAACGCTGCGAACGTTGCGACAGACGTTGCTTTACCCATGCAAGCCAGCGTGCGCGTCCGTACCATTGACGGGAACATGCACGACTTCGGTACGGGGACTGTGATTCACAGCAGTCGCGGACAATCAACGATCCTGACGTGTGCTCATCTGTTCAAGGAAGTCGGAGAGAATGCAGCAATCATCGTAGACGTCTTTCAGAACGGCGAAGTCCTGAAATACCCGGCTACCGTGCTTGGCGGCGACCACGATTCCGATATTGCTTTTCTGCAGATTCAAAACGTATCGCCGCTTCCGGTTGCGCCCCTGGCAGAATCCACGTCGGCGCAGAAATCAGAGGCTGTTTTCAGCATTGGATGCAGTAGTGGCGATCTGCCAACTCGACTGAACATGTCAGTTGTTGAGATCAACCGCTACGAAGGCCCCGAGAATATCCTGTGTACGATCGATCCGACACAGGGTCGTTCGGGTGGTGGACTGTTCAATGCAGGGGGCCAGGTGATTGGTGTCTGCAGCGCCGCCGATCGACAGGCGAAGCAGGGACTGTACACCGGTGTCGGTGCCATCCGAAAAATCATGACTCAGCTGAACCTGGATTCCCTGTTCAGGAAGACGCCGGCCATTTTTAACGACACGCAGCTGGAACCCGCCGCACCTCCTGTACCCGACAATCCCATGGGGGAATCGGCAAACAACCCGTTTGACGCACTACTTGCTGAAAACGCTGCGGGTGCCGAACATTCACCCGCCATTGAGATGTCGGCCGGACCACAGCGCATGTCCGAGGAGTTGCCGGACCCGTTCGCAGCGTCACCTGCAAGAACAACATCAACTCATTCAAGCGCGGCACCGACCGAAATCACCTTGATTATTGATTCACCGGATCCGACAAAAGGAAAACAGGTCGTGGTCATTCCGAAGCCGAGCCCATGGCTGCTGGAGCTGTTGACGGGGGAAGCCCCTGCTACCAGAGTCGGCCTGGCGACTGCTCGCAGCCAGAATCTGTCAACGACAAGTTCGCGCCGTGTCGCCCACAAACCCGACAATGGTCGATTGCTGACGCCAGTGAACTGACGAGGGCCTCAGGACCCCTTCAATCTCCACGGCAGATCAGGATTCTGGTGCCCTTACACAAAGTTTGGTCGTCGCAGCAACAGCCGGTTGTCGATTCTGAAAGGATACTGACTGTAGAAGTACCTCTCGCGCGGAGTGAAGCGTGACGTCGACCAGGATTCTTCCCAGGCCACAAACCGCTGCCGATCTGAGATCCCCACCAGTCTCAGCAGAGCACAGCCATGCCGACGACTCCGTCAGCAGCGACGCCCCGTTCACCGCTCCCCGTTCACCGCTCCCCGTTCACCGCTCCCCGTGTGCTGGGGCTGATCGTAATTTCGCTGCTTCCTTTCTGGGCCGTGCCGATCGCGCATCTGGCGTCCAATTCGGAGACTGCGACAGGGTTCTTTCACTATGAGCTGCCATATTATGTAGCGAACGGTCGTGCCGCATTCGAAAGAGGAAACGGCATTTTCTATCCGAATCCCTATGACCCTGCCTCAGAGTCACCAGTGATTTATGCTCATTGGCTGCCGTGGATTCTTGGCTTGTCGACAGCCCGGTGCGGATTCGACCCGGGCGACATGGTTCTGTCACTGACGTTCTGCGCTTCGATAGCATTTGCATGGACCACGTGGTCACTTGTACAGCATCGCACGTTCAGTGATGACCAGTTCCGTGTCAATTCAGGAGCGTCCCGCCTAGCAACGTTGCGGGGAAGCCCCGGGGATCTGGCATTTCTGCTGGCCATGTGGGGAGGTGGGCTGCTTTGCTTCGCCGACACAGTCATCGCAGGTCTTCAGTCAACGCCGTGGCTGGAATCGGTGCTGCAGTTCGATCCTGGCAAAGGCATGTGGTTTCTCAACTGGGGGCGAAATGCACTGTTTCCCACGGAGGCTGTTTATCACACGCTGGTGGCCTGCTGCTGGCTGGCAGAAATCAAAGCAAAGAAACGTGTGGCCAATGGCTGCCTGCTGCTGCTGGCGACGACTCACCCATGGTCCGGTCTGGAACTGCTGCTGACGATCAATCTGTGGCGAGGCATCCAGTTTCTCAGGCTTCGCACCGCGGGCACGCGAAACCAACTGTCCATCTCCGCCGCGCTGCTGTTGGCATTCCTGCTTTACTACAAAGTCTGGTTATCCACATTTCCTCAGCACGCCAAACTTCAACAGGTCTGGGAGCTGGACTGGAGCCTTTCCTGGACGTCCGCGATTCTTGCCTATGTTCCCGTGTTCATTCCCTGTGCAGTACTGATTGTTCGCAAACTGGCGAAGTCGTCTCCCGATCGCCTCTCGCCCAACAGCTCTGCAGTGGGTACTCTGGAATCCAAACAGGCCGACGCGGCGTGCGCTGATGGTTCATTCAGCCGTACAGAACAATTTCTCCTGTGCGCAATCGTAGTTGCGACCGGACTGGCGTTTCATGACCGGATCATCAAGCCGGTCCAGCCGCTGCATTTCACTCGAGGCTATGTGTGGATGCCCATGTTTCTGATCGGCCTGCCCGTGATGATCGAATGGTGGAATTATGTACACCGCAGCGGCCCGCGATACGCCACACTTCTGCTGACGATCGCATTTGCTACCGACAATATCGTGTTCTCTGCTGTCCACTCAAACCGGCAGCTGACGATGGTCGACGGTTTTCACCTGGACTCTGACGACCGAACACTGCTGACGTCACTGCACGGACAACACGGTCCCGTTCTGCTTGAGTCTGCTGAACTAAACTACCTGCTGCCCAGCTATGCGAATGCTCGTTCGTGGCTGGGGCACCAATTCAACACACCACTGTTCACCGCACGGCAGGCAGCTTATGATTGCTGTTTCCAGACTGATGACCTCGACCCCGATCACATCCCCGACGATGTCCGTGTGCTTGTCGTCCGCAGGTCGCGAGACGTGAAAAAACTTATGGCGTCCTCTGTGTGGCACCTAACGGCGCGGCAATCCCGGTGGAGCGTCTGGGAACGGGGAATCAGACAGTCCGCGTCAGGCGCCAGCACCAAACAGAAAACCGACAAGCGGAAGGCGGAAAATGCCCTAGTTGAATCGCTGTAATCCAATCTGGTGCTGGACACCGCTGGCACATACGAATCGAAACCAACGTCGTGGATTGCGCCAGCGAACTCAATCCGCGGTTGAACGCCTTGAAGACAAATGCCTGCTGGCCGCCAGTACGTTCACGCCGGAAGAGCAGCTGATACTGGAGCTGGTCAACCGCGCGCGGGCCGATCCAGCCGCCGAAGCCGCGCTTCAGGGAATCGATCTGAATCAGGGATTGGCACCAAGAACGATCTCCACAGACGCCAAGCAGCCTCTGGCCCCGAACAACCTGCTGAGAACGGCGGCCGACGGACATACCGCAGACATGTTTGCTCGCGGTTTTTTTGCACACACAAGTCCGGCCCCGGGCAGCACGACATCGTCTCAACGAGTGACAAACGCCGGTTATCCATGGACTCGCACCGGAGAGAATCTGGCCATCCAGACGTACTTTGCACTTGACCGCTCGCTGGTCACCGGCCAGATGCACGATGCCCTGTACAGCAGTTCCGGGCACCGTGTGAATTTCATGAACAGCCAATATTTCGAAGTTGGCATGGGAGTGGACTTCGGAAGCTTAACGGACACCAACAACATTCTGGGAGGTGGTGTGAATGCGGCTCACAGCGCCGGCATGACAACTCAAAATTTCGGCACACAGGCCAGTCAACCGTTTGTTACGGGTGTCGTCTTCACGGATGCCAACGATGCGTCCGGCAGCGATGATAGTTTCTACACTATTGGTGAACAGACGGGCGGCGGCGGAACGGTCACAGTCACCAATACCAGCACCGCGCAGGCGGTCACAGAAACGATCGGTGCGGCCGGTGGATATTCGCTTCAGGTTCCGGCCGGTACCTACACTGTCACCATCGAAGGCGGTGGGCTGGCCAATACGTATACCGTGACGGGCGTAGTTGTTGGCTCTGAAAACGTGAAGGTCGACTTCGACACCACCACGGCTACGATCGCTCCGGCCATGCAGTATGATTTCGGCGATGCTCCCGACCCGGGATACCCAACGCTGAACGCCAGCGATGGTGCTCGACACGTGATCGGCGCCGGACCGTTTCTGGGTGCCGGCGTCGATGCCGATGCTGATGGTCAGCCGAATGCAGCAGCATCGGGAGATACGGATGATGGAGTGGCGATGACTTCCGGTTTCGTTCAGGGAACACTCGCCACCTTCGATGTCACGGCGTCCGGATCCGGCTTTCTGAATGTCTGGTTTGACAGCAACAACAACGGCAGCTTTGACGATGGCGGCGAACTGGTCCTGACCAATCAGCCGCTGGTGACAGGCAGCAATAGTCTCAATTTTTCTGTTTCGGCAGCAGCAACACCGGGCACAACGTATCTGCGGTTCCGCTTTACCTCGCAGACCGTCGCCAGCCCTTCACCCCGAGGCGTCCTGCCGGATGGTGAAGTGGAAGACTACAACATTCAAACTCAGCTTCCAGCACCGACCATCACGACCGTTCACAACACCGCGACGGCTGACGGACAATTTCAGCTGACATGGACTGCCGTGACCGGAGCAGACGGTTACGAAGTCTGGTACACGAACACGGCTACTGGCCAGGCGTCGTTTGTGCAGGAAACCGTGACAACGAACTCCTTCACACCGTCGTCACCACTGCCTATTGCTCGCTACAACATCTGGGTGCGAGTCAAACAGAACAACGGAGCCACGTCGCCGTGGAGCGTTCCGATTACGGTGCAGGTGAACACACCGGTCACTCTAAACAGCCTGGCATTTCAGCAGACGACTTTGCGGCCGACGATTTCATGGGCAGCGGTGAACGGCGCTGCGCGTTACGAAATCTGGGTCAATAACATTACGGCCAGCGTGATCCAGGCGATCCGCGACACCAATGTAACGTCCACATCGTTCTCACCAACGGCAGACCTCGACTTCGGCCTCTATCGGGGTCTGGGTGCGCGGCTACGATGCCGGCAATGTCGCCGCATAGTGGTCGAGCAGTCAGGACTTCTATATTGGTCCGCAACTGATCGCACCGCTGGCGCCGCAGTTCGAAACGAGTCCACAGTTTTCGTGGTCATCAGTGAACGGCGCCGCCACATATCAACTGTACGTGCAGAAAGGCAGTACGGTTATCATCAACCAGTCTGGCATCACAACAACCACATTCACGCCGTCGTCCGCATTGGTCGCCGGTGATTATCGATGGTGGATTCGTCCGTTCACCGCGACCGGCAAGGGTGGTGTCTGGACTGAGCTGGGGGAATTCAATGTTGGCGGCTGGCCGTCCGTGCTGACACCATCCGGGACAACCACTTCCGGAGCACCGACGATCACATGGACCGCCGTCACCGGCGCTGGTCGACGGGAATTACCGCGTCTGGGTGAAGTCATACAAGACCAACGGTGACTCGGGCAGTTGGAGTCGTTCACAGAGCTTCGTGGTGGACGCTGCGTCGGTGAGTCTTCCAGTCACCGTTATCAGTCCTGTGACACCGACATTCGACACGACACCAACCTTTCAATGGGCGGCGGCCACAGCAATTCTGTACGACATCCACCTGCACAACGGCAGCACTGCTGTTTCACAGAGCAATATCGTCGGTACATCATGGACACCAACGGCACCTTTGTCTGCAGAGCCCTGGCAGTGGTGGGTGCGAGCCAATGCCGGCACTGGCGCTGCCGGTGAATGGAGCACTGTCGCGACAACAGACACGAGTAGCCGAACTGTACTGCTTGGACCAGTCGGTTCCATCGCCGCCTCAACACCCACGATCACATGGACCGCCGTAGAAGGTGCTTCGCGGTACGTGCTGCAGGTCGACAATCTCACGATCGCAACAGCACAGATTATTCGGGAAGACAATCTGACCACCAACAGCTTCAATGTTGTGGCGGCACTGTCGTCAGGCAACTACCGGTTCTGGGTACGAGCGATCAACGCCACCAACAATGCCCCGGGGCCATGGAGCATTCCAATTGATTTCACCGTTACTGAAGTCAAATCCGAGGAATCAGACGTCGACGTTCTGTTGACAAGTTTCACGCTGCCGATCGAACAGCCAGGCAGGCCATCTCGAGCAAACACAGACGACGCAGGATCAGCTGAGACGCGTGGTCCGAGTACGCGGCACGTGAATGTGCCCGTGACGGAACGACGTGAAGAATCACTGGCACAGCCAGTGGCCCCCGGAAACAACAATCCGGATAAGGACAGCATCATCAAGGCTGCCGATCAACAGATCAGCCGCATGGTTGAGTCCGGACTCTGGATCGACGAACGCTGATCGGGCAGAGTGACGCGAGTCGATTCTGCGGCATGAATGTGTGCCACTGGGTCTGCCAGTGCTGAAGCGATGTCGGAGTCACGACCAGAGACCACAAACAACGCCAGTGGCCCGGCATGCACATCCGTACGGACAGCGTTCTATCCGAACAACTTGTGCGATTCCGTATACCCCATTCGCGGAGCACGGATCAGGCCGCCCTTCAGTTTTTCACCGTTCGGGTTCACGTAAACTCGGCCAGTCCGCAGAGAACTGTCAGGCCGAGTGTCCAACACGTGAATGTTGAAGATGTAGGCCACATCACTGTTGGCCTTGAACCAGTGAACGTTATCTTTGTAGTCGGACACGGTTGAGTATTCGCCGACCGAAAAATTGCGATCGATCGTCGGCTGAATGATCATGTGATCTCTGGCGTCCTCAACACGGTCATAGTGCCGACCATGGAGTTCGCCGCCAAGCACCAGAAATGCTGTCGCCATGTTGTTGTGCCCGTGGGGCACCACGGAGTGACCTTTCTTTACACCAAATATCTGTTTTCCAAACACCACTTTCTTCGGTATACCTTCGATCTCCGGAAACTTGAATCCCATGCTCTTTGCGCCGCTGTCAGGGATCTTTACATCCCTGGTTAGCTTTTCAAAATCGACCAGTCGCAACAGTTCCGGCAGGTCCACGACGTCAAACAGTTCCTCGACTTTGTGCTGCCAGTCAATCTGCCCAAGTTTCTGATCTTTGACGGCTTTTCCCAGAGCATCAAGGTCGGCAACCCATTTGTTAATCACTGGCCGAACACTCTCACTGAACGCATTCGCGGAATGCAGTGTTTCCAGCAGAGAAATCGTGAGCACAGAACCAAGAGTGTTCTTACACAAAGAGCGACGTGTTATCGGTTCCATTTGATCGTTCCGGAAGAATGGTGAAGAAGGCGGGTACAGGGTCAGCTCGGTGCAAGGAACAGTCGTCGAGAAGATGTGACCGCGAATAACGCTATTTGGTTGCAGTTCAGTTATTGCCGTGAGCCGGTAACGTTCAGGACAAAAGGTAAGTTGCGATACGTCATATAGCTACGATAACGGCACGATCCATCCAAATGAAGTGCACTTCGCAGTTCCGTCGTGCCTTTGATCTTCTGACTGCCCAGCGAAACCTACACGATGCCAATGACTTTGCCCTGAGAGACCGGGAATGGTCGGTCGATCGCGTCACGGATTTCCGTGCGGACCGGAATACCCAGCAGGTGGAAGATCGTGGCGGTGACGTCAGCCGGTGTCACCGGATTCTCAGCCGGATACGCGGCAACATTGTCGGAGGCGCCGTAAACCTGTCCGCCTTCGATACCGGCACCGGCAAACCAGATCGTATTGACGGGAGCCCAGTGGCCGGAATGCTGCCCGGTCGGGCTGCGGCCGAATTCACTCATCCAGACGACAAGCGTTTCGTCCAGCAGCCGGCGCTGGTTGAGTTCTTCCAGAAAGACCGCGACGGGCCGGTCGGCCCACGGAATCAACTGCTTCTTCAACACGTTGAAACCGTCACTGTGCGTGTCCCAGTGCTTGAAAATCCTGTCGGTCCGGTGGCGCGGCCAGCTGACGGTTACCAATGGGATGCCAGCTTCCACCAGGCGACGTGTCAGCAGCAGACTCTGGCCAAATGCCCAGTCGCCGTAGCGTCGCCGAGTTGCATCGTTTTCCTGTCGCAGATCGAAGGCATGGTGTGCTTCCTTCGAATTCAACAGGCCCAGCGCCTGGTCGAAGAATAAGTCGGTGCCGGCGACATCCTGCGTCCACGCCAGATCTGGCTGATCGACGTTCAGCATTTTCAACAGGCTGGATCGTTCGCGCAGCCGAGCCTGAGACACTCGGTCGTCCAGCTTCAAGGACGGCACTTCGAAGTTCGTTTCGTGCGGATGACCTTCAATCCAGAACGGATCAAACTGCCCGCCCAGAAACCCGGCATCCTGTCCGGGTGTCAGAGCTCCGTTGTCGTTGTGTGATCGCTCCGGCAGGTTGACGTAATTCGGCAGGGCGGATCGTTCTGACCTCAGGCTGGCCACGACCGAACCAATGTGTGGGTGGTCTCGTCGCGAGGCGATGAAATTTTCCTGAGAGATGCGATGAGCGTACCCGGTCGACATCCAGTGCGCGGCTGTCGAATGATTGTTGTCAGAGTGAGTGACGGAACGCACAAGTGCGATCCTGTCCATTTGTTTTGCAAGATGCGGGAAGTGCTCACAGATCTGAATTCCGGGCGCCGACGTTTCAATCGGTCTAAACGCACTGCGGTACTCAGCCGGTGCGTCGGGTTTCAGATCGAAGGTGTCCTGTTGAGCCGGTCCTCCGCCCATCCACAGAATCACGCACTGTTTGGCGCGGCCGAACAAGGTTGAGCGATTCGCTGCTGTACTGGGTTCTGCTCGCTGGGCCAGCAGAGACTGAACATTCAGAGCCAACGGAGAAAGTGCCCCCAGACGCAACCAGTCGCGACGACGAATGCCGTCGCAGAATCGTTGTCCGGATGTTGTGAGACGAAGCATGATGCCGGTTACGCGTTGTCGGTTCTCAAACAGTAGTCAGTATTTGACCGTGACACCAAAGCATCCTGCGCCACGGTCAAATATTATCAACGCGTGCCTCTCTGACCGCAAGTCCTTTGACTGTGACAGCGGTGCTTATGCAATCCTGTCCCAAGGGTTACCGGAGCTGGCTCCTCTTTCTGGGGCAGTGAGGGAAAAACTGGTGCAGGCTTTGAGCAGCCACGTCTCAGGCGAAGAGTTCCTGAATCACATGACCACCGACGTCGGTCAGGCTCTCCTCGCGACCCTGATGAAACCAGCTCAGCAGTTCATGATCGAGGCCCATGGCGTGCAGAATGGTCGCATGCAGATCGTGCAGATGAACCTTGTCCGCAACGGCTTCGAAGCCAAATTCGTCCGTCTCTCCATACGTTGTTCCGCCGTTGATAGTTCCTCCTGCCAGCCACATGCTGAAGCCCTACGGATTGTGGTTTCGCCCCGGAGCTTCTTTTCCTTCACTGAACGGCATGCGACCGAACTCACCGCCCCAGACAACCAGCGTGTCTTCCAGCAGGCCGCGCTGTTCAAGGTCGGTCAGCAGCGCGGCGATCGGCTGATCGACTTCCGCGGCATGTCGCCCGTGGTTCTTTTCGATGCTTTCATGAGCGTCCCAGGTTTCCTCAAGATGCCCACCGCCGGAATAAAGCTGAATAAAGCGAACGCCGCGTTCCACCAGACGACGGGCAACCAGGCAGTTCCGGCCGTACTCGTTAGTTGGCTGACTTCCAATGCCGTACATCTCAAGTGTCTGTTCGCTTTCCTGCGACAGATCAACGGCGTCAGGTGCCGCCGTCTGCATACGGTAAGCCAGTTCGTAGCTGTGGATTCGATCGGCCAGCTCCTGTGCTCCGGGCCTGCTGTCGAGATGCTGCTGATTCAGCCGGGCCAGCAGGTCGAGTTGTTCGCGCTGCACGGCCTGTGTCACGTGGCCAGGACCTTTCAGATCGAGAATGGGATCGCCGATCGGCCTGAACAGTGTGCCTTCATACGTCGCGGGCATGAAGCCGCTGGACCAGTTCGGCTGACCACCGATCGGCCCGCCTCGCTTGTCCAGAATAACAACGTATCCCGGCAGGTTTTCATTTTCAGATCCCAGGCCGTACACGCACCAGCTGCCGAGTGAAGGACGGCCGATTAACGTCTTCCCCGTGTTCATCGCCACCAGAGCCGAACCGTGCGCATGGCTGTCGGTATGACAGGAGTTTATCACACACAGCTTGTCGGCGTGTTCGCGGACCTGCGGAAAATAGTCGGACACCAGCAGTCCGCTGTCGCCACCCGGACGAAATGGCCTCCAGGCTGGCGTCAGGAACCCCATCTTCCGGCCACCCGAATTGATGAACTTCTTATCGGCGGGGAGCTGCCTGCCGGCGTACTTTTCAAGTTCCGGTTTGTAATCGAAGGTGTCCACCTGCGATGGCGCACCGTTCATCATCAGGAAAATGCATGA
>JAQWLN010000070.1 GCA_029247265.1 Fuerstiella sp. | reverse complement strand
AAACGGATTGTCGGGAAACTTTTCAGCGTATTGTTTCTTGGGGTAGTGCAGGTCGATCGACCATGTGCTGGGCACACAACCATCGGGAAACTGCCGCTTGGAAACGATGTCTTCCTGATTCAGCACAACGTCGCCCATCAGCCGCCGTGATTCGCGAGGCCCTCCAATATACGCCACCCACGTCAGGATGGCATTCCTGTGTTTGTCGGCGCCGTCACGATTTTTCATCGCGTTGAACGCACCGTAGACCGCTCGCAGATTGTGATCGCGGATGCCTTCGGCGTCGCTCAACGGGTCTTTGTCAAACCCGCTTTCCCAGAACCACTGGCCATGATGATCGCGGGGGTACGGGAAGTCCTTCATTTCCAGATCCAGCGCCCATGAGGTATCGGGGTACGTCGTTTCCCCGTCAACTTCTGCCCACGCCCACATATTGCTCATGCCCATGCGACCTTTATCTTCCATCTCCAGATCCGCGTCGACCAGTTCGCCGATCGTGCCATGGCCTGTGCAGTCACTGAACAATGTGCTGGTGAACTCCAGATGTTCGCTGGTTCTTGTGTCGAATGCCGTGACAGTTTTCAGGCGATTGCCTTCTCGTTTCGCAGCATACGCGTGGTGATTCAGAAACAAATCGATATTGCCTTCAGCACGAACGATCTGCTCTTTCAGTTCGTCGCCGAACTCTTCCTTAGTGCCAGGTGATTTGGCAGCGTGGTCACAGAACTCTTCGATGATTTCACCGATGCGAGGAAACTTGCCACGCCGAATATTTCCCTTTGCCCAGACGCGCACTTCGCTGCTGCCGTTTCCACCAAGCACTGGGCGGTTCTGAATCAACGCTACGCGGCAGCCCATGCGAGCTCCGGATAGTGCGGCGCCCATTCCAGCGTAGCCGCCACCGACCACTACCAGATCGTAAGGCTTTTTTTGCGTGGGCGTGTCGTCAAGGCCCAGCTGATCGCGGCGCCATTCCGAAAGCATCTCGAAATCGTTGGGTGGTGCGGTATCGGATTTGGTGAAGAAGACAGCATCGCAGCGACCATCGAAACCAGTCAAATCATGAAGAGAAAGCTCCGCTGTTTTCGAAGAAATTTCGATCTCACCTCCATCGTGCCAGAACCAGTTGGCGCCTCGGGTGCCGAATGTTTCCTGCAGCGGTTTGTCGTCAATCAGCAATTGAAAACGGCCCGGCTGCCCTTTCGCATTCCAGCGAGCCACCCAGTCTTTGGTTCGCACGAAAACTCTGTACGTGCCGGTTTCCGGAAATTCGACGGTGGTCGTCGCATCGTCGAGCGGTTGTCCCAGGCCGTGAGCCAGCAGGTACGGCGAACCCATTTCGGTGATGAACTGAGTGTCCAGTTTCCACCCGCCGTGAGATGCAAAACTCTCCGCTTCGACAAGCACGTTCTGTGCGAAGCCGTTCGCCGCTACCGTCATTACCAGAGCAAAACCAAACCAACGCATCGCACACCCCATGAAGCGAAAAGAGTAACTTTTAGAGAGCCGCATTGTGATGTCGGCGTGTCACAACAGCAAATACTGATTGCCGCATTCTCACAGACCGCTCGAAAGTCCTGCCGATGAGTGTTACTCTGCAATTCGTCAGTCCGAACTGCTGCTTGTCCCGGATCGCAGGAGACCTCAGGAAATGAAGTCGTTCACCGTCGCACTATCGTTCACCGTCGCACTATTCACCGTACTTGTGGCCGGAGTGCAGGCTGATGATGTCAGTCGCACAAGTCTGACAATTCCCGGTGTCAAATTCCGGGTGCCCGCCGAGCACTACGTTGTCCTGAAACGTGGCGACGTCCAGGCGATCATCGTCGATAATGAAGCGATCGACATTCCGGCCCTGCCGGGACATCGAGCGGGGTACAACGGCGTGGCATCACTGACGCACACCAACCGCAGCGAGAACCTGTTCGTCCCGTCCATCGCCGGACTGAATTTCGAACACATTCACGATGGCACAAAGCAGGGACTGGTCGATAAATTTGAGCCTCGCAAATTTCCGATGCAGCTGCGCATCATCGACGACAGCACGGTCGAAGTTTACCAGCCGCCCACAGGCAACTGGATGCTGGAAAGTTGCGGCCGCTATCAGCTGCTTGATGACGGCACGATTGAATATACGTTTGAATGCATTCCGCGAGCCAAAGCCTATCGGCATGATTACATCGGGCTGTTCTGGGCCAGCTATATTCACGCACCTGCAGAGCGAGCCATCTTTTTCAAGGGGCGAAATGCCGGAACTGAATCGGCTGCCCGCTGGATCAGGGGAGTCACGCCAAAACACGGGACCGATAGTACTCATCGGCCGGCCGGCGTTGCCGCACTGCCGCCGGTGGACGGCGACTTTCCGCTAACGCTGGTGAGTCATCCGTCAGATTTTGAGTACACCGAATCCTGGTATTATGGCGTGAGCAATGGCATGGCCTTCGTTCAGATGTTTCGACCGGCGGACCACATCTGGATGGCTCAGTCGCCGACTGGAGGCGGGGTCACAAATCCCGCGTGGGATTTTCAATGGTTCATTCCACAGCCGCAGATCGGCAAGGCATACGGATTCGTAATGCGAGCGGCCTATGTTCCGTTTGAAAGTCGGAACCAGCTGATTAAGGCGACGGCCGTTCATCGCGACAGGCTGACCGAGTGACCTTCCGATAAAATCGGAGGATGCATCCCGCTGCCCAACGTCATTTGGAATTGATGACTTCAGAAACAGCTTCTTTCGGCAGTAGCGGTTCGTAGCGGTAATAAACTTCAAGTGTCAGCATCGCAAGAGCTGTTGTCAGCAGGCGGCCGCCCTGTTTGGCGTGGATGGCGCCTGTGCGAGGTTTCCAGCTGCCCTTGGCCGGCCCCAGTATTTCCTGGCGGGCAATCAGATCGTCACGAAGACGAGTATTCCAGCGGCCCCATTCGTCGCCTCCCCAGTTCTTCATCACCTGCGTCGCAAAGTATGAGCTGTAGAGATTCTCATATGGTCCGGCCTTATCCAGTAATTTAACACCTGCGCGCAGGTCGCCGTCCTCGCGGCTCCAGCCCAGATACATGCGGCACAGCAGTGCCATGGCTGTTCTGGCACCGGCGTACTGTTTCTTCCTGATTTCATAGCCGTAACGACCTTCACCATCGACCTGCACACTGTCCAGATAGTGCATGACACCCTTGAAAACACTGTTCGGAACAGCGATACCAGCCTTCTTTGCTGCCATCAATGCCATTACTTGAACGGCTGTGACCGACGTGGATCCGGGTTCCTGCGGGTTGTATCGCCAGCCCCCGCCACTGGGATCCTGTGAATTCACGATGAACCGCACGGCACCTTCTGCCGCTTTTTTCAGACGGCGGTCTTTCGTCATGCTGTAGGCTTCGCACAGCGCCAGCGTGGCGGCACCGTGAGTGTAGTAGGCTTCGTTGGGAGCCTTGTCATCACTTTGCTTGTTGACCATGCCCCGCAGGTCGTAACCTGCGGGAATCATTGGTCAGATAGTTGAGGCCCGCTGCAACCAGTTTCTGGTAGTCACCCTCGTGGTGCGTCTGTCCGGCCGCCAGAAATGGCAACAAAGCGTAGGCAGTTCCGCCAATCGGATTATTGATTGTGCCTGCGTTCCCTGACGGCCCGACATTGCCAAAATCCCACCAGCCCTGAGCATGTTGCAGTGATGCCAGCCATTCCAGACCCATCCGCACTGCTGCTTCGCTGGCCTGGGATCCACCGTACTTCTGCAGCATGGCTTTGCGACCTGCGTCACTACGAATGTTGACCGACGCCATTGCCACATCCGTCTTGGAAATGACATCAGCCTCCGGCGCAGAAGCGTCAGTCATTTCCGTGTCGCTGAGCGGTTCAGGCTCTGCCGCGCTGGGCTCTTCGACTTCCTGTTCAGTCTGCTCGCCCTGTTCTTCCTCCGGCGGTTCCACGGGCTGTGCTTCGTCAACGGGTTCTACGTCCGTTGCGAAAGCTGCGACGATTGGGTCCAACGGGACAATGTCCTCCAGTTGCCACGTGACGCTTCGCAAAATGAACACGCTGAGTGCGAACAGTCCGAGACTCGTGAAAATCGATCTGCTGCCTTTTGTTATCTCTTCCGTTGCGGTCCTCTGTTTTGGCTTCCGGTCAGACTTTCTTGCTCTTACCCGGATTCGTTTTGAGGCCGCAGGTTTCACGGAGCGAACTCGTTTTACAAATCGACGCGTCGCGACGTTCCGTCTTCGTTTTACAGACGCGGCGTGTGGGATCGAATTCCTCAGCGCATTGGTATTGCGCGGTTCCGGATCGGCTGAGAAAGGCGTGTTCAAATTGGAAGCGGTCGACAATTGGGGAGGCGTAGCATCCGTCACTGCAATCAGCCCAACGGATCCAGAGTTGTTCGGGATGGAGGACGGATTCGGCTGGCAATCGTCCAGCGACGCAAGTGCGTGTCGAAGCTGAGCGATATCAGTGAAAACAGACTGTTCTGCCAGTTGATCGAACTTCTGCGATAGGTCCATGTTTTGCTGTGCGAGCCGTGCGTGGTGTACTGAGGCTTCGGCTGCCAGTCTGGCGCGGTGTCGCAGATGCCGCGCAAATTCCTCGGGGAATCTGGTTCCCGGCCTGGACCGATTTTGGACGCACGACTCATGGCGGCGACTCGCGGTGTTTTCGCAGATTTCGGCCTCGCTGCCAGCAATGAAAGTGTGCTTCATGCAGGTTTACACATCACCCCTAGTGTAGGTTTTTATTGCCCTCCTGCAATCGTGTGGCCGGCCGTTCCCGGAAAATAGTGCGAGGCAGCTGATCGGCTTGTTTCTGTCAGTCCACAAACAGAAATTCGTTAGCGACAAGCAGGACGTGAGCGTATTGCTGCCAGACGGCCGCACGTCCGTCTTCCTCGCAGGCTCCCAGATACTGCAGGCCGAGCTCCAGTTCCGTCGGGGTCGGTTGACGGCAATACAGCAGAGAATAGGCCTGTGCAATGCGACTGCTGTCGTCTTCCGGGAACTGATCGGCCAGCCGTGTGGCAAGGGCCGATGCCTGATTCTCCAGCAGTGGTCCATTCAATGCGTACAGGCCCTGAAGCGAGGTTGTCGTGCTGACTCGCAGAGGGCTGTGTGACGTCGGGTCGGGAAAGTCGTGGGTCAGCAGCATCGTTGACATTTCGCGACGATGGATCGTGGTGTAAATGGTTCGTCGTACATTTTGCGGATCGTCGAGAGCAACCGATGGTCCGCCCACCGTCAAATCCAGTTGACCGGATGCCTGCAGCATCGCATCACGCCAAGACTCAACATCCAGTCGACGGGGAACCATTCGGGCGATGAATCTGTTTTCGGGGTCGGCCGACGACTGGTCTGTATTGGATTGTCGGTAGGCTGCCGACATCACGATTTCACGATGCAGTGATTTCAGTGACCAGCTGTTTGAGATGAATCGCGCCGCCAGATCGTCCAGCAACTTTGGGTGAGTCGGCCTCTCGCCCTGCTGACCAAAGTTACTGGGAGTGGCCACAAGTCCTCGTCCGAAATGTGCAGCCCAGATGCGGTTGACGATGACTCGGGCGGTTAACCCTGCAGCCGGGCCGATGATCGACTCGGCAAGTTCCAGTCGGCCGCTCCCGTTTGTATACAGCGGTGGCTCGGCCGGCGACAGAACCTGCAGAAACCGACGTGGCACTACTTCCCCCAGCCGGTTCGGATTGCCTCGAATGAATATATTCAGGTCACGAGGTTCACCTCGATAATCCAGTTTTGTGCCTTCGTCCGCTCGTTTGCCGGCTCGTTCAACGAATAACGATTCTTCGATCAGTGCACTGGCCATTGGGGCGTCATAGTGTGGCGTCGAAGATTTCACATCGCTGATCTTCCTGACCGTTTCTTTGACCTGCTCTTCGGGCACGGGTTTCTTTTTTCGCAGTGCCGCCAGCTCTTTCTCCAGTTTTTCAACATCAGCCCGCGCGGTCTTAACCGGTTTGAAAAGCTGCTCGTCGATTGTCGGCCGTTCAGAAATGCGGCAGCTGGCAAATACCCCTGCCAGCGCGTAATAGTCCTTCGTTCCGATGGGATCGAACTTGTGGTCGTGGCATCGAGCGCACGCGACAGTCAATCCAAGAAACGTTCGCGAGACCACATCGACGCGTTCTTCCCACTCGTCGGCCACGATCACCTTGATAATCTCTGCCGGAAGCTTCAGCTCTTTCCAGTAATTCGGACTCAACCCCAGAAACCCTAACGCTGCGATATCGCCCGGCCCGGTGTCAGGCATCAGGTCTGTCGCCAGCTGGCGGCGCACGAAGTCGTCGTATGGCATGTCATCGTTGAACGCCTGAACAACCCAGTCTCGGTACAGATGCGCCTGCCCCGTCGAATACAGCCACGACGCTGTGGTGTCCGTATAGCGGGCGAAGTCCAGCCACAATCGTCCCCAGCGTTCCCCGAAATGTGGTGACTGCAGCAGACGTTCAACCTGTTTTTCATACGCCTGGTCAGTTTCGTCGTTCAGGAAGCCATCCAGTTCTGCTGGAGTGGGCGGCAGTCCCGTCAGATCAAACGACAGACGTCGCAGCAGAGTCTTCCGGTCTGCTGAGTCAGACGGTTGCAGGTTGTTTTCTTCCATCTCGGCCAGCAGGAAGTAATCAAGTCGCTGTCGAGGCCAGGCAGTCTCGATTACGTCAGGCGGTGTTTGTTCTGCAACCGGTTGAAAAGACCAGAACTGTCGTCCAGCATCAAAATCGATTTCTCCGTCCGGGCGATCAGGCGTTTCTGTATCAGGTGGAAACGGCGCGCCTCGTTTAATCCATTCCGTCAGGACTGCGATCTCAGCGTCTGGCAGCTTTCCTTTGGGCGGCATTTGAATGTCACCGTCGTAGTGCAACGTTTCGATCAACAGACTTTTCAGAGGGTCGCCCGGAACAATAGTCGCACCACTGTCGCCGCCACGTTTCAAAGCTGTCAACGCGTCAAGACGTAACCCCCCGTGCACAGTTTTCGCGTCAGCTGAGTGACAGGAATAGCACCGCCTGCTGAGCAACGGACGGATCTGTTTTTCAAAGTATTCGAAGTCGGAGGCGTTGAATTTCGAATCTTCCGCAAACGTGCTGGAGACCAGCACGAAAAGTAGAAGTGAGGCCGTTCTGAACAGGGGCATGTCTGAAATCCACTGAAACGCGTCGGCTGGTCCGATCGGACGAGCCGGTTTATGGCTGGCGAATTACGGTGAGAGCGGGCCGGGGGAAGCACAGTCTATCAGTTCGAAAACGCGAAATCCTGCTCTTATTGGGTCACGGGACGAATCTATACGCGGTTCTCGCTGAGGTCTCGGTGTGTACAGGGGCCCCCACGTTGTCATCTTTTATGGATGAAGCATAATGTTTTAAGATATTTGGCATAAAGGGTTTGCGTTGATATTGGAGGTGTTTTTTGGCTCAGTTACAGGAAACTTCCGGACAGTCTGCGGCAACTTCGTTTCTATAATTGAATTGTTGACGAAACATGGATGCAGGGCGATAATGTTGCGTGCTGTGAGCAAGTTGTCATCACGACGACTGTTGAATGACCTATCTGATTAACGTCAAAGCAGGGCTTGCTTTGACATGGGGACCGGGATGTTGTGTCGTTTTCTGCCGGGAACGCTGATGATTGTCGCCACCATGGCGCTTTCGGGCGTTACGTTCGCCGAAGACCTGCATCAGCACAAACACCTCCCCATCACGCTTCACTCACGACCCGTCATTGAGCGCCTTCCGCTGAGAGTCGTCGATCCGGTCGATGTGACGCTCACGAATTTTGGAGACACTCTGGTTGCTGATCGTGTGGGCAAGGTTTTGTTCCGGATCGATGCCGCGGGAGAAGCCAGTCTCATTGGTCGGGACCTTGAAGGTTTGTCCCGAGTTGTTGATTCTCCTCAGATGGGAGCTCACGCACTGCTGGCAAGCCGGGGTTCGGGACGCATTGTCCGAATGACGGAGACCGGTGTGCAACACGAAGTCGCTCAGTTGCCGTTTCTTCCCGCTGGACTTGGAGCCAACCCGTATGATGGTAGCCTGTTTACAACCAATAGCAGGACGGGTGACGTTGTGAAAGTTGAGGCTGACGGCAGCCTTTCCACGATCGTGCGAGTATCGGAAAAAACAAAAGATTTGACGGTGCACGCTCTTGGCACGACTGTCAGTGTACTACTCAACAGCGGCAAAGTCGTATCGGTTGGTGTCGACGGCAGTCGTGAGACGATTGGCTACGTGCCGGCAACAGCGACGCGGTTGACGTTTCACCCGGACAAATTCCTGGTGGCACTGTGCGAAGGCGCGACGGGAAAAGCGGTGCTATTGAAGCCGGCCACGTCTCGTGGACAAGAGCCACAAACGTTCGCAGGTACTCCACGCGGAACCAAAGCGATGGCTTTCGACACGCTTGGGAATCTGACGTTGGCTAACCCGGAGTTGCGAGCCATCACTCGAGTCACCAGCCGTTTTCAGCAGCGGTGCGATGATTGCGGGAAAATGATGATGATTAAGCTCTCAACGGAGTCGCCCGCTCCGCAAAAGTCCATACGTCGCTCTTTCTGACGTCTGCGGCAGCTCGTGGGTGCAGACACAGACAGTTGGAAAACTGGAGAGTGTGGCTGGGGTTGGAGCCAGGAATGCGTAAAACCGGGGCTTCCTTCGCAAGCTCAGTCCAGCCCTGGCCACCCAGAAGTCCGAAACCACAATTCGTCCTGCACCTCAGCTCGTCAGCTGGGTGGTCGACAATGGCTTAAATCACGTCATAATGCCGACCCGGGTGCGTCCGTCACCTCCGATCTGTTCCGAACTCATCCCGCCGATTCAGGCCAAGGTTAACTGATGTCGATTCCAGTAATTAATACCCCTCAGGACGAAGGCTATGAAGATCCTCTGGATCTGATGGACGAAATCGATGAGCTCAAAAAGGAGAAGGATGCCAGCATTCTGGCTCACTTCTATGTCGATGGCGACATCCAGGATATTGCTGACTTTACCGGAGACAGCCTGAAGTTGGCACGCGATGCCACTCAGGTGAAAACTTCCACGATCGTATTTTCCGGCGTTCACTTTATGGGTGAGTCAGCCAAGATCATGAGTCCGGAAAAGCGAGTGCTGATTCCCGACATGCTGGCCGGGTGCTCTCTTGCAGAAAGCTGTCCGGCGGATCAGCTGGTGGCCTTTCAGGAGCAGTTGCGATCCGAAGGTCGCACGTTTGATACGGTCGCCTACATCAACACGTCGGCCGCGGTGAAAAGCCTGTGCGACTGGATTGTCACCAGTGGCAATGCTCAGGATATCATTGAGCGTGTGCCGCAGGACCGTGAGATTCTGTTCGTTCCTGATCAGCATCTGGGTAGGTATCTGTCGGAAGTCACTGGCCGGAAAATGATTCTGTGGCCGGGATCGTGCATGGTTCACGAAGTCTTCAGTATTCAGGATCTGATCCGAGCCAAGCGGAACACGCCAGGCAGCGTCGTGATCGCTCATCCGGAATGCCCTCAGAATATTCTTGAGATCACCGACTTCATCGGCGGCACGGAAAAGATGCGGCGGCACGTGATGTCGATCGACAAACCGACAACATTCCTTGTCGCGACGGAATCGGCCATGATTCATGCATTCGAAAAGTCCGCTCCGCAGCATACTTTTGTACCCGTTCCGGGAATCATGACGTCCACCGGTGAAACGTGTGCCTGCAACCGATGCCCGCACATGGCTCGCAATACGCTGCAAAAAGTGCGCGACTGCCTGAAAAACGAATCGCCCGAGGTGGAATGGAAGGACTACTTCCAGAAGGCTCGCGACGTACTCGACCGCAGCCTGCTGCAGTAGTGCGATGTCGCGGCGCCAACGCCACGAAGGCAAATGTTTGTATTCGACGTTAGAGCAATTTACCGGTTGTCGTAAACGATACTGGCCGTTGGGAGTAACGAAACTGCTATCAAAAAGCGTTCGCCGCGGCCACAAGTCAGCGTAAAACGCTGTACGGTTCTAGTACTACGTCGAACAACGGAAACGCGATTTTTCCGCTCCATTCATGCCCGCCTTTAAAGCGGTCGAAGTGCAGATTGTCGCCAGCATTCAAAGCCTTGTACACGCGACGCAGCCGTTCGCGAAACACATCGTCCCACTTTGGCACGATCAGGCTGTCTTTGGAACCGGTTTCCCAGACGCAGGGCCGAGGTGCGATCAAGGATCCGATTTCCGAATAGTCTCCGTACTTAAGCAGTCCCGGAACGATTTGCGATCCGCAACTGTGCCGTGCCGTCATTCGTTCCTGCAGCAGATTCAACGCCCCGCTGACGGCCGCCACGCGCACACGTTTGTCGATGGCCGAGACCATCATCGTCATCCGTCCGCCATACGAAAGTCCGGCACAACCGATGGCATCGTCGTTTACTTCCGGGCGACTTTGCAGCAGGTCGATCGACCATCTCAGATCTCGCACGTTCGCTGTGATGGGCAGCTGGCCGAGCGCTTGCATTCGGAGGAATGTGACGGCACACGGATCTTTACCTCGATAGGCTTCACTGTTTACGCGACGGCCAAACGGAATCATACACGGGGCGGCCACTACGTAGCCCCGTTTTACGAACTGTACGCCGTAATCATAATTCAGCTTGTCGATATGCTCGGCTGCCCCTTCCTGCTCACGTCGTCCGACAATCGCATCGTTGCCGAATGGTCCATGACCATGCACACACAGCACGGCCGGCGCACGGTGCCCGTCAGGTAACCCCTTTGGAATCAGCAGGTACACCGGCAATGACGGAACACCATCCGCAGTGAGCAACAATTCGAGTCGAGTGTACTCGTCGAACTCGGTTCGATTCTCTTCAACGAGCGTCCACTTTGGTGGCGGCGTGGAGTCTCCCATGAGTTCGTCCAGCTTCGCCCGAAACGTTTTCTGCCAGTCACGACAGTCGTTTGCAGAGTGCCCCTGAAACTGCAGCGACAATTCCGCCTTGCCCATGGCAGCTGCGAGATCGCGGTCCACAATTTGCGACGACTCGTCAGCGCGTCCGAACAACGGAGAAAAGCCGGCGATGACTCCGGCTTTGAACAGAGTCTGTTCCAGAAATTCGCGGCGAGGTCGAGCATAGGAACGCATGAAGATGACTCCGGACAGCAATCGGCAGAGTGACTTTCCCGAACAGGATAGACAATTTCTGTTCTGGAAACACCAACACGAGCCAGCCACCGGAAAGGCACTGTGCAATAACGAGTTACGTGATCAACCTGGTAACGGGGGTCGTGGCCCCAACGCTCAGGCCTGATCACGGGGACTTGCAGGCTACTCGACGGTCGTCTTCCTCGCGGTTGTGTCAGAGCAGTAGGGTGCAGGATTTGCACGCGCCAGACTCGGCTCAGGGTGCGGTGAATGGGTCGGTTGGCACGACGCGTCGGAGCATTCCTTCCGCGCGTTTAAGTGCCTCAGTGGCGCTCTTCTGTTCGACGTCAGCGGGGTCAAGCAGCAGGGATTCGATGCGGCGATCAATGATCCGGTCTTTTAGTTTCTCCTTCTGTCGGACTCGACGTTCGAGATCCTTGAGCCGCGCTTTCAGGAATTCGATTTCCGCAAGCTGTAACTTCTGACGTACGTCGAAATCTTCCCGCACTGTTTGTTTCAGGGCTTCAAGATCTTTTTTCGCTGAGCTGGAGTTGAGGTATTGCTTAGCACGGGTGACAACTTTTTCCTTCAACGACTTGCTGCGGTCAAGCAGTTGCTGTGATGACATTTGTTTCAGCATCTGTTCCGCGGCGGCCACATTTTCCTTGCTGCCTTTCAGGATGACAGTATCCGCCGGCCCAATCTCCATGTCAAAAGAGCCCCTGTCTGTCTGTTGCTGTGCCGTGGCATTCCGCAGATTGGCTGTTTCGTCAGGGCCATCAAGCGCCTGCAGGAACTTTTTCAGTTCGGCGTGCCCCTGCTCGTTTGCCGAAACCAACAGTGAATTGTTGCGTTCGTCCGCGATTATTCGAGCACCCGCTTCGGCTGGTGACCACAACTGCTGGACAAGCTTTGATACTTCGACAGCTTGAGTGTGGCGCAGAGGATAAACGACGAATTCGACATTGTCCTGTGTCACGTCGCCATCTTTGCTTTGTGGCAGCTCTCCACTGTTTCTTGCAGCGGCAGCCGCACGAAGATCGTTGACCCCGTTCCTGCCGGAAGTCGTGGGTTGTCGGGAATCTTGTTGGGTGCTGTTGTAGTCAAACAACTGAAGATCTGTCATCTTCAAGGGCTTCGACCAGCCAGGGGAGATGTCCGGGGTTGTCTGCTGTCGGCGCGTCATTCTGGGCGGTGACGAAGGCTCCAACAATGGCCGGACTAAGCGCCGTCACAGTCATTATTGCCAGGCGGATGACGTGCCGGATTGACGGTGCATTCGGACGTCCCGCGGTAGAGAGTCGGTCAAAAACGTATTTCATCCTGCAGTCCATTCGATAGTTATGGCCGTAGACAAATATTGAGGGAGCGGGGCTTCCGTCTGTTCTCAGTGATTTCGCGCCATCGACAATATCGAAAGGCAGTCCGGAATGCAGCCTGGCCGCCACAAAATCGAAGAAAGGAAACGACGGCATTTATGGGTTGTAAGTGGGTAGAGCTACAGAAAACGCTGTGTCAGTAATCGAGAAAAGTAGTATCTTTACATTCGGTTCTCTTTTCGGTGATAATGCCACTCTGCCCGAAGTCCTTCCACCCGCGCGACCGCGTCATGAACTTTCGCCCTTTTGCAATACCTGTTCTGCTGACCACCATTGCCCTGCGCAGTGCGTGTGCTGGTGATGCGTCCGCGCTGTCGCCGGATGATGCTCAGTTCTTCGAGAACAAAATTCGTCCGGCCCTGGTGAAGCATTGCTACGAGTGCCATTCTGCGGATGCAAAAGAAGTCGGGGGCAAACTGCTGCTGGACAGTCGTGATGCTTTGTTGACGGGTGGCGAAGCGGGAACTCCCGTCATTGCCGGCAAACCCAATGAGAGTCTGATCATTCAGGCGCTGCGGTACGACGGCGTTGAGATGCCTCCGGAGAAACCGGTGCCGGAAGCGGTTGTGAACGACTTTGTGGAATGGGTCAAACGAGGTGCACCGTATCCCGCAACGGCGAGTACAGCGGCGAAGGCAGGCTCCGTTAACGATCCGGAATCGTTGTGGGCATTTGAACCGCCGAAGAATCCACCGATACCGGACGTACAGAACAAGGCGTGGCCGCGTGACTCTCTGGATCATTTTGTGCTGGCGAAGATCGAAGCTGCAGCATTGCAACCGGTGGGCGCTGCGGATCCCCGGACACTTGCTCGACGTTTGCATTATGACCTGACTGGTGTTCCGCCGTCATTTGAAGAGGTTGAACGATTCGTCACCGATCATCAGCAGACGGGAGTCGACGCGGTGGAACGGTTGGTCGACGAACTGCTCGCGAGTCCGCAGTTCGGCGAACGCTGGGGACGACACTGGCTGGATGTCGCTCGGTATGGAGAATCCAATGGCAACGATGGCCTCAGCCGCAACCCGACATTTCCTCATGCGTGGCGTTATCGCGACTACGTGATTGCAGCGTTCAATGCCGACACGCCGTACGATCGATTTCTGACCGAACAGATCGCGGGAGATCTTTTGCCGTCAGATTCTGACCAGCAGCGCGACCGTCATCTGGTTGCCACCGGCTTTCTGGCAATGGCGGCCAAACCGGCCAAGGCCATGAACACCAATTTTGATATGGACGTCGTCGCCGATCAGATTGATGTGATCGGTAGCGGAGTCCTGGGCGTCAGCGTCGCATGTGCCAGGTGTCACGACCACAAATTCGATCCCGTTCCCACTCGAGATTATTACGCGCTGGCCGGATTTTTCACCAGTTCCGAAACCATGTGGGGGACAGCGGCCCACGAAGGACTAACGGCTCCGAAAACGGATCTGCACGTGTTGAAGGCCGCGGCCAATGTTCCACCACCAGAAGGCTTTGTCGAGACCGTTCTGGTCCCGGAATCGAACACGGGAAAGCCGAAGCCAATTCCCAAATCCAAATGGCCGGTCGGCACACCGCTGGCTATGGGAGTCCGCGACGGGAAGAAGCCGGCCGACTGCAAGCTGAACATCAAGGGAGACGCGAAGAAACTTGGCGACGCCGTGCCGCGAGGATTTCTGACGGCGTGCCGATTTGAATCGGAAAATACGATCGAGGTTGACCCGAAGCAAAGCGGACGTCGGGAACTGGCGCAGTGGCTGACTCGCGGCGACCATCCTCTGACAGCACGTGTGATGGTCAATCGCATCTGGCAGCACCTGTTTGGTGCAGGCATCGTCAGGACACCGAATGATTTCGGCGTCTACGGTGAACGGCCAACTCATCCGAAACTGCTGGACCATCTGGCGGTTCGCTTTGTCGATGAACAGTGGTCGATAAAACGGATGATTCGGAACATTGTGCTGAGTCGGACTTATCAGCTAAGCGGCGACGCCGATGCATCGTTGACGAAGGCCGATTCGGGAAATCTGCTGCTGACTCGGCACCAGCGCCGGCGACTGGATGCGGAATCGCTGCGAGACAGCATGCTGAAAGTCAGCGGACAGCTGAATCTCACTCCGGCAGACGGTTCCATCATTCGGCATCGCGACATTCTGGTGAATCTTGCCGGCAATCTGCATCAGCCCAGCAACCACCGCAGCGTGTATCTGTGTTACCTTCGCAGTTCGCCGCCCCCGGAACTGGCAGCATTCGATCTGCCTGATTTTACTTCTGTGACCGGGCAACGTGACGTCAGCACCGTTCCGAATCAGGCGCTGCACCTTTACAATAATCCGTTTGTGATCGAGCAGGCTGAACGTCTGGCTGCCGTTGTGACGAAGAAAGCAGAAGACGACGAAATTCGGTTGCAGTTTGCGTGGCAGCAGGTGTTCGCTCGTGATGCCATGCCAAGAGAAATTGAAGACACTGGCGAGTATCTGCGAGTGACGCAGAACGAGTTGAAATCTGAAGACAAAGCGTGGAACAGTTTGTGCCAGGCGCTGCTGGTCACGAACGAGTTCCGGTACGTGGATTAAAGAATGGCGATCATGAATCATTCACGACGCAGTATGCTGCAGTCCGCTTCCTGCGGTTTTGGCTATCTTGCTCTGCAGGGTCTGTGCAACCAGCAGGCTGCCGCCGCGCCATCTGAGGGTCTTACCAACCGGACACCACCGCTGCCGGCTCGGGCGAAGCGAGTCATCTTTCTGTGCATGAGCGGCGGTCCTGCTCAGATGGACACGTTCGATTACAAACCGCAGACGGGCAAGAAGAAGCACCCGGGATCTGTTGTTCGCTTTCGTCAGCACGGAGACAGTGGCCTGTGGATTTCGGAACTGATGCCGGAAACCGCCAAACACGCGGACAAGCTGTGCATGATCAACGGCATGTACGCTGACACCGGTATTCACGCTCAGTCATTTCTGCAGCTGCACACTGGTGAGCGTCTGCGGAAACGCCCCAGCCTGGGTTCGTGGATTAACTACGGTCTGGGGACAGAAAACCAGAATCTTCCGGGATTCATCAGCCTGAACACATCCAAGAGTTCAATCTATTCCAGTGCTTTTCTGCCGTCGATTTACAACGGCACGCCGATTGGTGTGAACGGCGAAGATATGTCAGCGGCGACGATCAGCAATGTGGTTGGCGAGCACTTACCGCTGGCGGCCAAACGCAGGCAACTGGATTTTGTGCAGTCGTTGAACCGAAAGCATCTGCAGCAGCGTCCCGGCGATGACAAACTGGACAGCGTGATTCAGTCGATGGAACTTGGATTCCGCATGCAGGCGTCCGCGCCAGCACTGCTGGACCTGTCTGACGAATCGCCGGAAACACTGGAAAAGTATCGCGTCGGCAAAAAGCTGAAGATCGGCACGTGTCGTCCCACGGACTTCGGTCGCCAATGTCTGCTGGCGCGGCGCTTTGCAGAAGCCGGCGTGCGATTTATCGAAATCAATCACGGCGGATGGGATCAACACAAGAATCATCGGCGAGACCTGAAGGCCAACTGTGATACAGTCGACGCACCGACGGCCGCGTTACTGGAGGACCTGGCCCAACGAGGCCTTCTGGAAGACACTCTGGTCGTGTGCGGTGGCGAATTTGGTCGACCGGGCCTGACGCCGGACGACGGCAAAAACGAAACCGGCCACAACGCTCGCGGCTTCACGTTCTGGCTGGCCGGTGGCGGCGCTAAGAACGGTTATGTGCATGGCAAGACCAGCAACACCGGCGACCGTGCGGTTGAAGGCAAGGTCCACTTCCGCGACCTGCACGCAACCATCCTGCATGCACTTGGCCTGCCGGCCAATGATCTGAACTTCTGGCACGAAGGCCGCGCCCACCGCCTGACCGGTCCTGAGGGCGGCAAAGTCGTGCACGAATTGTTCACCTGACAGGTTGCAGTTTCGTGCCGTTGTTCTGTAAGCAAACGCAGTTGTGATTACTGCTCACCGTAAACAGGTGGCCTCCAGTCCTTCGGCAATCGTCCCTGGGGGCGAACGCCATAAGATTTCTTTGGAATGGGGTGCGCGTCGGCAGTCTGCAGTGTCAGGTGGTCCGGCAGGTGTTTGATTCGGAAATCTTTGTACTGAATCTTCATTGCGGGTCCGACATGAACCTGCACGGCCAGAACACCTTCCAGGACTCGGCCGGCTTCGTCCAGATCGATCAGGTCGGCGGTCTGGTGTCCGTCGATCCAGTGCTGGTGATGATTGCCGCGAACCAGAACACGGAAGTCGTGCCACTCGTCGGGAGTAAATTCCTTCACGGGCATTTGTCCCACAACCCACGGCTGTCCTGCAGGATCGATAATGACTTTTTCGCCGGTATGCGACAGGATCCGGCGGCCTCGTTCTTCGTAGAGCATGCCGTTGTACTGCGGTGTGTTTGCGACAACGTCGCACTGGTAACCTGTGACGATGTCCAGTCCCAGATCAGGACGTGATGTTCCTCGATACTGGATGCCGCTGTTGCCTCCGGCTGTGACTTTCACCTTAACCCGCAGATCGAAATTGCGGATCGTGGAATCTTTCCACGTGATGAAACGATTCGTCTTCAGAGAACCGTCCGTCACGCCGGTGAGGGCTCCGTCTTCGACCGACCAGTAATTCGTGTCACCCGTCCACCGCCG
This sequence comes from Fuerstiella sp., assembly GCA_029247265.1. Taxonomy (GTDB): domain Bacteria; phylum Planctomycetota; class Planctomycetia; order Planctomycetales; family Planctomycetaceae; genus Fuerstiella. Next base: position 40,995 of record JAQWLN010000070.1, on the reverse strand, counting down.
CAGCGACTTACCATCAAAAACGCGTACGAACCCGTCCTTGTCAGGTCTTGAGCCAACTGCTGCGGCCGCCTCTGGGTGAGGAACGGTGGAAGCTGTGAACTTAGCCTTCAGCGGATCAAGCGGCCCGCCGACTTCCTTCACACGCGAAGTCGTGCGGTTGCGCATGGCGGTCAGCGTTTTCGCGTGTTTCGGGTCGTTGGCGAGATTCACCAGTTCATCGGGATCATTCTTCAGATCGTGTAGAAACTCACGATTGCCGTGATCAAAGTAGCGCACGTACTTGAACCGTTCGTTTCGCAGACCTTCGAATGGCGGAATGCGAGTACGAACGGCAAAGTGCTCGTGGAAGGTTTCCGTTCGCCAGTGGGCAGGCTTGCCGCTGGAAACGACCGGTTGCAGGCTGTGTCCCTGATAACGATCGGGCACTGCAACGTCCGCCCAGTCAAGAAACGTGGCCGGCAGATCAAGATTCAGGGCCAGCGCGTCAGTGACCTTGCCGCGTTGAGACTTTGGAACGCGTGGGTCAGCCACAATCAGAGGCACTCGCAGTGATTCTTCGAAATGCGACCACTTGCCGGCCAGGCCTCGATTGCCCATGTGATAACCGTTGTCGGCGGAATAGACGATGATGGTATTGTCCGCCAGCCCCGCTTCTTCCAGTGCGTTCATGAATCGACCAATGGCACCGTCAATGCCGCTGACCATGCGGTAGTAGGCTCGCATATTCGTCAGATACCTCTGATCGGTGTTCCACCGCCAGAAGAAACGTTCGCGGTTGATGGTCGTTTTCAGAAAGTCAGGCAGTGCATCAAAGATCGCCGGATCGTTCAACCGAGGCGGGGCAATTTCAATGTCGTCATACATTCCGTCGACTGCTCGAGGCCATGGAAATGCGCCAATGCCCGGGCGACGATCGCTGTCTTCAGCGTGGCAGGCATTGAACCACATGTTCAGCGCGAAAGGCTTGTCCTTCGGTTGATTCTTAAGGAACTCGATCCCGCGATCGACGATCAATTCTGTTTCGTGCCGCAGACTGCCATCCGGTTGTTTCTTGTAGAACGGGTTGCGTCCGATTGCTTCGAATTCATCAAAGTGATCTTCTTTGCGGTAGCCTCTGGGCATCTTGGCATGCCATTTCCCGAAGTAACCGGTACGGTAGCCACTCTCCCTCAGCAGGTCCGGGTGCAATGTTTCAACAGCGTCGGGCCGTGCCTGGTCCGGGTTGGCAGATGTGCCGTAGCTGCGACCGATCAGGCCGGTCAAGATCGTAGTACGACTCACCCAGCAGATGGAGTGACTCACGAAGGCGTTTTCGAATCGTGTGCCTCGTGCTGCCAGGGAATCGAGGTTAGGTGTCTGAACAACGGAGTTCCCATAGCAACCGATTGTGCTGACCGTCTGATCATCGGCAAAGAAGAAGACGATGTTGGGACGTTCATCAGCGAAGAGACTTCCGATCGAAAACAACAGCGTCGGAAGAATTATCAGGATGGATTTCATATGAGCCACTTGACTGGTTTTGTTATGACGCGATATTCAAACGCACTGTGATGGGGCTTCGGACGAAGAATGTCGGCGAACCTGTCGCCATTCAGGAGCTTACTCGACCAGACAGGGCATAGCACTCGTCAGCGGCGAAAATGAATCATTCGCGTGCGGTCTGTTCGCCCAGGTGGTCACGAACGGCAGCCGCAAGGCTCGCTCCCACCGCTCGATAGCCATCCGTCGTGCTGTTCGTGTAGTTCCAGATAGTTTCCAGGCACAGGCTGACAGTGTGGGGATTACCGTTCATGGCAACCCAGTTGGAACTGATTTGTCGCCAGAGCGGGTGATAGCCAGCGCCGGTAATCTTTGGCTTATTACTCATTGGAATCAGCGGTTTGATCCTGCTGATTCGGTTGTACGTAAGATCGATAAAACGGTTGCGCAGGCGGACCATGGGCTCCTGGAGCAGTTCCTGCGGCAGAACGTAGAAGAAGGAGGAGTCACCCGGTGCGGGATTGTGCAGATCCAGAAAAACGTCCATACGTCCTGCTTCGATCAGTTCGCTGACCACCCGTTGAGCCGCCTGAACTTCATTCCAGTGTGGATTGGCTGACCAGTCTCGATTGTGATCGTGCGGCAAGGCGTTTTTGCCGCCGTTGCCTGTCGCAGCATTGTCGACATCCATCACGGGAACGACAAAAATATCGGCGTGCTGTCGCAGCCACGCCGCGTCCGGATCTTCACTGACAAGCCATTCCGCGAAGCCCTGCGCCACCCAGCTGGAACCACATTCCCAGGCATGTTGGCGAGCCTGAACCCAGACACCGAATCGCTGTTTGGCAGACCGCTGCCCTTCTCGCACATGAAGCAACGGCACTGAGCGACCTTCGCGCGAACGGCAGAGTTCGCCAGCTTCTGCATGCGGTGATGTTGCACCAATCGCCTTCATGAACATTGTCGCTGTGCGTGGCGTATAGGGCGGGCCCCAGGCGACAAAAATTGATGTGGTGTCGGGACGAAGCACGTAGACCATCCACTCGTCGTGACGATTTCCGTCGTCAGTATGCAGCCACGTGTGACCATTGGCGGACCATGTCGCCTGTTTCGGCGTTGCCCATGACGCTGCCAGTGGCTTCTGATTTCCGACAGAGGCCGTTGCCCCCTTCAGTTTCAGGGTGATCTGTTCGCCAGGTGAAATGCCGTCAATGCGAAAGTACCACCAACACGGCCAGCCGCGTTCGGGGTTGCCGCCAGGCATGAAGCTGATTGACCGCAGGTTCTGGTCAATGACAGCATCTGTAACCGACGCTCCTTCGAAATCTGAGACGACAGTTAACGGACCGGCAGAGCCGGGTTCGTTGCGGCAGTTCGGGCGTGTGCCGTCTGCGACGCACGCTGCGCCGTTCACGGCGAACGCCGCCGTGGTGACGACCATTGATGAAAGCGTCAGCAGGAGTTTCATGCCTTGTCGTTCCGTTTAAATGATCATGGTGCTGCGTTTCGGGCGCAGAATTCTGTATGATTTTGTGGAGCTGCGTCGCATTCAGTCTGACTCGCCTTCCGGTAAATCAGTCAGCTTGTTTCATGATCTGGCTTCGCATGAGTAGAGCATAGGAAAGACTTAACCTGCGCTCGAACTCAGGCGCCTTTTTTGTTTCGATAACCGAGCAAACGGAATCACAGAAGATGGTAACTTGCATCAGACTGATGGTGGTAGCGGCGTTGTGCATGCCGGTTGACGTGTCTACAACGGCTACAGCACAGGAGCCGATCGACGTTGGCAACCGACTGGAATTATTCGTTGATGATCACTTGATTGGCGGTATGGATGGAGACGTCAGTCGGCAGTTGATGCGGCCCGAGCCGCAGGAAGTTGTCTTCGAAACCGGCGAGCCGTGGGAAGGGAACACCAGTGGCTATTACACCGTGTTTCAGGATGGCGATGTTTACCGCATGAGCTATCGAGGCTGGCGTCACGACGAAAATATGAAGGCTGCTCACAAGGAAGTCACCTGTTACGCGGAAAGCAAAGATGGTGTTCGCTGGACGAAGCCGAGGCTCGGACTTTTCGAATGGAATGGTTCGAAAGAAAACAACATCGTCTGGCTGGGTCCGGGCACACACAACTTCACGGCATTTCGTGACACCAATCCCGCAGCCCCTGCAAAGGAGAAGTACAAGGCGTTTGGTGGTGTCGGCAGCTTTGGTGGCGGACTGGTGCCGTTCACATCCCCCGACTGCATACACTGGACGCAGAGTCAGGAAAAGCCCGTGATTACCAACGGCGCATTCGATTCGCAGAACCTCGCGTTCTGGGACACGGATCGAAGTGAATACCGAGCATACTGGCGGTACTTCGGTGACGGAGTGCGTGCAATTCGCACGGCCACATCAAAGGACTTCATTCGTTGGGAAAACGAAGCAGATCTGACTTATGCAAAGGGGACGCCGAATGAGCATCTGTATACGAACGCCATTCAGAAGTACTTCCGAGCGCCCCATCTGTTCCTCGGGTTTCCCACGCGATACGAACCGAAGAGTCAGCAGGTTGAACCGATCCTGATGACCAGTCGCGACGGAGTTAGATTCCAGCGCTATGCCGACGCAGTGATTCCTCGCACAGCTCCGAAGGATCGCAACCACAATCGCAGCAACTACATGGTCTGGGGCATGTTTCAGCTGCCCGGCAAGCCGAACGAAATTTCTATCTACGGTACCGAAAACTACTACGAAAGCACTCCGGGGCGAGTTCGACGATTCACTTATCGCGTGGACGGATTTGTTGCTCTGCGCGGTGGCGTACTCGGCGGCAACGTGACGACGAAGCCGTTGCAGTACAACGGGCGGCAGCTGTTGTTGAACTACCTAGCCAACGATGGCGGTGCGTTAACGGTGGAAGTGCTGAACGACGCAGGCGAAGTCATCGGCAAATCAAAATCGTTGAACGGCGATGTCGTGGATGCCCCGGTAGCGTGGAAGCAGAAGCCGACGCTGGGTCATGGCACCATTCGCCTGCGTTTCACGATCAAAAACGCTGACGTCTATTCGATGCAGTTCAAATAGGCGGCGCCGGTCGCGGCGGAGTCGAGCTGACGCCCGGAACATGATGGGCGGCATTCGATACTCGTTCCCAAACACCGGTTGGGGACGAATTTTTGCGAAACGGAGCGTCGAGGATAGGTGTTCCCAGGCCGGAGCCCGGGAACAAGACGCTGGCGTCATTCTTCGTTACTGCCAAGCGGCCGATCCACGAGGCAGGCGGTGATCACAAATTCCAGGGCCGTCTTTGTGTCCTCGTAGTTGGTGCTGTGACCTCCATTGGGTCGGTGAATGCTGAGTACGTTTGTGTTGCGCCTGCCAATGCTCTTGAGAAGCCGCAGAACACTGTCGGCGGGCACAACGTTGTCCTGTCCACCCGTTGTCGCGGCCAGCGGCATCGAGAATTTCTTAGGGAAAAATTCTGCACTGCGTTTGCGATATTCTTCGGGGACTTGCTGCTTTGAGCCGCCATAGGACGCAGCGATGGCGTTTTGAAAGCGTTCGTACTCGACAAGATTCGCTGTACCGTTCAGTGAAACGACTCCGTCAATCACGTCCGGATGCAGTGCAGAAAACGTCAGCGCGGCTGTGCCTCCCATCGATCCGCCGCTGATGATGACATGCGACACGTCAAACTGCTGTTTCAGAGTTCGAATGATCTGCAGCATGTCGGCTTCAGCGGCTGGCCCCATCCATGATGTCTTTGCTCGATAGTCTGGCGAAACCAGTATCATTCGGTTGGCCGCGGCGACGTCTCGTGTGGCGCGACATTCACCTCGTCCCTGGCGAATGAACTGCCAGCGATCTGAACCATGTCCATGCAGCGCAATCAGGATCGCTATCGATTGATCCGGCGAAAAGTTCGGCGGCGTGACGAGCACATACTTCTGCTCAGTGCCGTCGTATTGGGCCATGAACGTTTGGTCGACGTAATTTGCCGCGGGAGGATTTTCGTCTGCAGTGCACTGGGTGCACGCGACCAGCATGGCCAGGCAACAGGCGGTCACCGTTTGTGCGCGAAATCGATTACACTGAGTCATGATATTGAACATTGCAGGCAGTATCACGAAGGGCCCAAAGCGATGAAGTGAGGATCGCCGGACGGTCAATTGCTGGCTGCCGGTTCCGGCAGCGGAACCTGTTTTGAATGGCCCAGGTAAACAAGCAGGTCTCTTACCTGCTGATCGGTAAAGTCGCGAAGCATTCCTTCCGGCATCATTGACGTGTTCGAGGTGATAATCTCTTCAACTTCCTTCATCGCCAATCGGATTCGGGCGTCCTGAGTGCGGACGACCAGCCAGGTGTCGTCCTGCTGCACCATGAATCCGCTCAGCAGTCGTCCGTCTGTTGTGAGGACCGTGGTCAGTCGATAAGCCCGATCGATTTCGGCGCTGGGATCGATCAGATTGCTGAGAACGTAGTCCGTTTTTTTTCTTCCGGAACCCGTCAGGTCCGGAGCAATCGTGCCCCCTTCGCCAAACAGAGTGTGGCACTTAGCGCACGTGCGTGCGAACACAAGCCGGCCCGCGTTGACGTTCCCGCTGGCAAGATAACCAGCAGACATCAGTGATGTGTAATGAGCGATCTGGTCTGACTTCTGCAGCTGTTGAGCGTCGTCTGCCCATAGTTCTTCGATTCTTGACTGCAGATCTGGAATGTTGAAAGCTCTGAGCTGCTGCAGCGCAAACGCGGAAACGTCGGTGCGATTGACTCGGCTGTCTTCAATGGCGGACAGCAGCGTTTCGACGAAACTGCGGCGAGTTGCCAGAACACTGATGGCGCTCTGTTTTTCGTCGTGTGAGAATTTCGCATAGTGGTCTAACAGCACACGGGCTGTGGCAGGCGCGTTGTTGATCACCAGTGCACGAAGAGCCTCGTGCCGCAGAGCGGCATCTTCGGCCACCAGCTGGTGCAGCATCTCCACCGGCGCGCCGCTCTTGACCTGCAGCAGTGCACCCAGTGCATCAAGGCGATCAACGGCAACATTTGTTTGGTCAAGCGTCGTTTCGCGGAGACGGGCGATGGCCGATTGGTCGCCAAAGATGATGGCCAGACGGACTGCCACGGACCTTAGCAATGGTTGCCTGGCGGATGACACCTGTGAATAGAGTCTGCCCCATGAATCAGGGGCCGATTGCTGGCCACGACCGTCCAGTGCGTCGAGCATTCCCTGCAACAGATCAAGCCGGATGGTCTCATCGGGGTTATTCGATGCGGCATCAACAACGTCGACGATCGGTGGCGCTTCGATGTCAATGACTCGACGGGCGATGTGTCGTCGGACAAGTGGCAGGCGCGAAGCTGCGGCCAGTTTCAGAGCGGCAGTCGTGTCGGTTGCGACGGCCGGTTCGATGCCATACCAGATCATCAGCGGAAGGTAGGAGTCCGTGGCGTCTTCGGCGTGAGAGACCAATCCTTCGGCGATTGCCATGCGGTGATCGTTGCTGACCCGTTGCAGCGCGCAGGCCAGTTCAAGGCGAACTTTCGGTGACGAATCGTGGTAAGCCATGTTCCGGAAGTGGCTGAACACGACCTGCGGCAGAGCAGAGGACTCCTGTTGCAGGCGGTCCGTCAGAAAACGAACCGACCAGCGACGCACGTGCTCGCTGCGATGGCTGAGTAAAGCGACCAATTCTGCTTCGTTCAGGCCGTCAACGACATGCCGTGTCCAGAGTAGCCGCAGCTTGAACAGCTCATCCTCTTCATCGCCAAAGATAACGAGCAGTCGCCGACTGACGGCGGCGAGGTCTGCTCCTGCCCGCTCGTGAAGAATTCTGCGGGCGTGTCGAACGTACCACTCGTTGGGATGCTGGTGCAACTCCACCAGTTCGAAATTGCTGAGTTGCTGCAGGTCTGGCAGAGGACGCGATGGCTGACCGAAGACAACTTTGTAGATGCGGCCGCTGCTGCGATGACTGCCGTCACTGTCATGGCATTCGCCGATGTCGTGCCAGTCAGAAACGTACACACCGCCGTCCGGGCCGTACTTGATCGACATGCCTCGAAACCACGGGTCGTTGCCGAACAGGAAGTCCTCGCCGTGTATGCCGACATATGTCGACTTTGTGGGCACCAGCAAATCGTTGTTCACTCTGTTGCCGTGCAGATTATTCGTAAAGAAAGTGCCGCGATACTTCCGGGGCCAGTTGTCGCCCAGGTAGATCATTGCTCCACAATGAGCGTGGCCCCCGCCCGCCACTGAATGCGTGTGATAATGGCTGTCCGGATCGTCCGTTGCGTGGGGTGATGATTTCCGGCGGTTACCTTTTCCACTTGTCGGCGCGCGAGAGGCCTGCCAGCCGCCTCCGCCCCAGTGCAAGTGATCGGTGATGGATTGGATGCGTTCGTAGGCAAAGGGGTTGCTCTGTTCTGACGCTCGCCGTTCACAATACATGCCGGGAACGATGTGCCACAGATGAGCCAGCACGGTGTTGGATGTGATCAGATCACCATATTCGTTGAAGTCCGCTCCCCAGGGATTCACCATTCCTTCGGCCACTTTTTCGAAGATGTGGTCGATCGGGTGAAATCGCCAGATGCCCCGCGTGATGCTGGTCCGGAGTTCTTCTGCTGTTCCTGGTTTGCCGACGAGCGATTTTGAGGACAGGCCGATGGCTCCGTACAACCAGCCGTCGGGACCCCAGTGAAAATTGTTCACAACGTTGTTGCTGGAATTTTGAAATCCATCCAGCATGACAACCGGTTCAGAATCCGGAACATCGTCACGGTTGACGTCCGGCAGAAATGACAGCTCCGGCGTGTTGGCAATCCACACGCCGCCGTGCCCAACGGCCAGGCCGGTCAGGTAACGACCTTTGTCCCAGAAGACGGTTCGATGGTCGAACTGCCCGTCGTGATTCGAATCTTCCAGAATGATGATCCGATCGCTGGTGTTGTCGGCCTTCCAGTCGGGGTGTGCGTAATTCTCAACGACCCACAGTCGCCCTCGGTCATCGAAATCAAAAGCGATTGGTCGTCTGATATCGGGTTCGCCGGCAAACAGTGTTACGCGAAAGCCGTCAGGAACTGTAATGCGTGCCAGTGATTCCTGCGGCGACAGAGAAACATCGCTGGCCTGTTGGGTATTCACGACTCCCGGAGGCAGGTCGCCAGCAGAGGCCGCCAGTCCGCCAAGACAAACTAGGACAAGACAATTCAGTCGTTGAATCAACGGTCGATCCCCTCAGATGTTCAATATCTGTATCGGTTACATCCCGAGATTCTTCCGTGGCAACGTTTCTCAGGTTGGCCATGATCCTACTTCAGGGGCGGTCGATGTGCACGCAATTCGGGCGCTAACTTTCTGTACAGAAGAGCGGAACTCCGCATCCACCAAGAAGAATGCCAGCGTATCGAAGCTGAATTCCTGGGGGTTCGTGCTCAATGGCCAGGTACACAGACGGCAAATATCGCCTATTTGCCGATGGACTTCATGGCTTTGGCATACTTCCCGGCAAAGTCGGATTCGGACATCGTGCGAATCTTGATGCCGGCCTTTTCGAAGAACGGCTTCAAACGACGGCTTTGTGCCCATTCGTCTTCTGCAATCATTCCGTCCTTGTTTTTGTCCATAGCGGCAAAATATCGTTTGGCTGTCGCTTCGTGCTTTTGCACTTCTTCTGCGGAAGGTTTGCTTCCCTTTTCTCCGCCACCCATGCGGATCGCTGCAGATCCGGAAGATCGAGAGCTCCCGCCACCGCCAACGATTGTGACTCGTTCGCGTTTGTAGGACACAACTTTCGGTTCGCCGCTGGCGATGACCTCGTCATAGACCAACAACTCTGACGGTGTCAGTACTCCGTCGAAGTTCATATCCATCTGGTCAAACTGGCTGAGCGATTCGCGTCTGGCGGTAATCCATTCGTAGAGTCCGATCTGACCGTCGTAGTCGATATCCAGCTCGCTGTACTTGGGCGGCAGGTCCACCGTCATGCGCTCTTTTGTGCGAGGCCGGAAGGGACTAAGCACGCCATTCTGGCCGCGACTACGGGCCTGAGAATCGCCACCACGACCGCCTTCGCCGCCACGGCTGAATTGTTCTCGCATGTTGTTGCGGAAATCGTCCATCGACATTCCCGGACGAATGGTGATGCCGCGTGATTGCATGAGTTGCTTCATCTGATCGGACATCTGATTGATTTCGTTCTGGTCGATGCGTCCGTCGCCGTTGCCGTCTAACGTCGGACGACCGCCTCGATCGCCGCCACCGGGAGGGTCGCCACCAAATCCACCGCGTGATCGATCGCCACCACCGGGAGTTCCGCCGCCGAATCCACCGCGTGATCGATCGCCACCACCGGGAGGGCCGCCACCAAATCCACCGCGTGATCGATCGCCACCCGCGGCAGGTCGGCCACCAAATCCACGGCGATCACCTCGGTCACCTCCACTAGGCCCACGATCACCGCCGCCAAAACCGCGTCGGTCGCCTCGTTCCTGTGCAGGAACGACTGATGCGAGCAGAATTACCATTAATGTTGTTGCGACGAATGCGAATGATTGTTTCATGTGGGTGCCCAAAGAAAATGTTAGTTGCCCGAAGAAAGCAACAGCAGGCAGTCATCCGTAGTTTCGGCTGATCTGATGCGTACAAGTTGTTTTTTGGCAATGACTTACTGCAAGTCAGGATGGGAGCCAGCGGTGATCGAGTCTCTTGTCTTCGACAACTAACCACTTCTGACGGCTATTGATAAACACTCCCGCTGTTTGGGAGTATCGGACCCTCTGGAGAAAACAGCAATAATTTCAGCAGCAAAACCAAGGGCAGTAGGGATTTGCGGGCCAAAGTGGGTCGCTTGACTGTATTGACCCATACTCGCTAACTGCCACAACCGTCAACTTCCACGCAGGTTGCCCAATTCGCTTGCATCACCCTACTCACGCCGAAGAATAGTCGGATTCTGCGTCGATTCTGTAAACTATATAGACTCCTTGTCAGTTTCCACGGGGTTCCGCCTGTTGGATGTTCTTCTTTGTTTCCACAAGCCTGCTACCCCCTCAAGGTCTTCTTGATGGCTATGTCTGATCTTCAAATAACTCGCAGTCTGGTAATGCTGGCGCTGGCGCTTTCGATTGGTTCGGAAGCAGCTGCGCAACGCAGTCGTGGCGGATCAGAGACCGATCTTCTTCGGCGTGAGGAGGTTCATCAGGAGCTTGGCCTGTCTGAAGAACAGTCGAAAAAGCTTCAGGAGCTACAGGCGTCATCCCAGACGACTCGTGAGCAGTTTGAGGAGAACCGGAAGAAGCTGGAAGCGGCTGAAACGGACGAAGAAAAGACAAAGATCCGCGAAGAATTTGCTCAGGGAATTATCAAGGCCAGAACGGCGTTTCAGGACAATGCACTGACCATTCTCCAGGATTCTCAGCGTAAGTCACTTCGAGGGTTATATCTGACGAATGCGGGGCCACGTGGTTTGGCCAACCAAGCTCTGGCAAAAGACTACGGTCTCAGCGAAGAGCAGATTAAGAAAATATCCGAACTTAGTAGTGCTCAGCGCACGGCCTCACGAGCTTTGGGATTTGATGCGACTGACGAAGAACGAGACAAGTTCAGCGAGCAATGGCAGGCGAAGTACACGTCGGTGCTGACAGCGGATCAGAAGTCACGGTTTGAAAAAGAACTGGCACAGGCACCGAAGCCGCAGGAAGAGGCCGTAGCAGAACGGTCCGATCCGGCAGCCGGGACCACTCCACAGGGAGACGTGCCACGGGGCCCTATGGATGAACCTCCACCCGGCGTGGAAGCTGTGGCTAGTTTTGGTGGCAGTGTGGTCCCTGGGGAACGACGACTGGTTGAGGAATTTACATTCAACTTTCGATATGCCCCGTGGGATCAGGTGTTGCAGATGTTTGCTGACGGCGCTGATTTGACGCTTGACCTGAATCAGGTTCCGCCAGGTACGTTCAGCCATATCGATGACAACACTTACAACTCCAAGCAGGCATTGGATGTGATGAATGGTTACCTGCTGCGTAAAGGCTTTGCCATGGTTCAGAAGGACAACTTTCTGATCGTGCTCAATACGGACAACGATATTTATCCCAGCCTGATTCCCGATGTAAACGCAGAAGAACTGTTGAAGATCGGCGATGAACTGGTTGTGGGCGACAACGAACTTGTCAATGTTACGATTGCAGTGGACGGGCTGGATGCTGGTCGAGCGGCTCAGGAAGTCGAAGCCCTGTTGGGGCCGCACGGCAGTCTGATTGCGCTGACTGAATCTCAGATCATGATCGTTACTGACATCGGAGCCAACCTGCGTCGGATTCACGGACTGCTGACGGCCGCCATGTCCAAGTCAAAGCCCGACGCTCTGATTTTTACGGCCTATCACCTGCGGCATATGGATGCTGAGGAAGCGGAAATTGCCGTGATGACTCAGTTCGGCATGCGACAAAACGTCGCCAACGTCAGCGTCAGTGCAGAAGAGCGGTCTCGCGCTCAGGCACGCAGTCAGGCGTTTAACCGCGACCGCGGTCAAACTCCTGCACCTGCTGCCAAGGCCGAGCCGGAGATTCAGGTGGCTGCTGATCTGCGATTGAACAGTCTGCTGGTGACCGGTACGGCCAAACAGCATGAGCTGGTGGAGACGATCATCAAAACGCTGGATGTCAATGAAACTCCTGACGGAAGTCCGCTGGCGAGAGGACGCAAGGGGACATACCTTGAGGTTTATCAGGTAAAGTCTGCGGATGCCGGCGAAGTTACAAAAACACTGACGGCGATGAATGTCCCCGGTGTACAGGTTGTCAATGAAGACCGTCGCACCGGACGAATTCACATTATGGCCACCGAACGCCAGCACCAAGAAGTGGCGGCCTTGATTCGGCAACTTGACGGAGCTGGCAACAGTGGGTCTGTGTCCGTTATTCCGCTGGCTCAAATGGATCCGCTGTCGGCGGCGGCCACGCTGCGTTCTCTGTTTCTGGGAGACGGCGATGAGGCACCAACGATTGAGACAGACCTGTACGGTCGCCGGCTCATTGTTCGCGGAAGTATCGAACACATTACTCAGATCAAGCAGGTGCTGGCCGATCTGGGCGAAGATGGCACGGGCATACGACAGCGAAGTGATGGTGGAACGGTCCGACGCTTTTCTATGCAGGGCCGCAACCCGGACGACTTCATCAAGATTCTGCAGCAGGCCTGGGAAGCTCAGGAAGGGACGAAGATCAATATCGTCATTCCACAGGAGCAGGGGCCGATTCGAAGTCGGCGGACCAGCACAGAAGAATTTGGTGAGGAGCCGGAGCCCGTTCCGGAAGCCCGCAGACCGCGAAATGAACCAGCTGCGGCCCCGCTGTCTCAGCGAACGTCTTCATCGCCCCGGAGCATGATTTCGGACAGCGGCTGGCGCGGTGCGCAGCCGACTTATTCGGCGCCGAGCCCCCGAGAGTCAAAGGCTTCTTCTCACCCGGCAGAGCGATTTATTCCTGTGCGGACACCTTTCACTGCTTCAACTGATGAGGCACAGCCTCCGTCTCGTGGCGAACATCAGAGTAGTGGGCAGGCCCGCAATTTTGATGGTGTCGACATCATTGTTTACGGTGACGAACTGATCTTGTCATCTCGCGACGAAGCGCAGCTGGACCGTATGGAAGATCTGCTGGATGAATTGCAGCAGTCGATCCCTTTCAAGCCGGAATGGACGGTTGTTTATCTGAATTCCGCAGATGCGACAGAAGCCGCCGACATGCTGTCGCAGTTTTTTCCCAGCAGTTCAGTGGCATCCAGTTCCAGTTCTGTCAGCGGTAGTATGTTGGGAAGCTTGGGCAGCAGTTTTTCGTCGATGGGCAACAGCCTGATGGATATGACGGGACTCAGTGGCCTTGGGGCCAGTTCCACATCGATGAAAATCATTCCTGATCTTCGTACCAACTCACTGTTCATCTCCGGACCGCAGATGATGGTGAAAGATGCTCTGGCCTTTCTGAAAGTTCTGGATTCCAACGACGTGCCGGATTCACTGAAAGACATGCAACCGCGGGCCATCATGGTGGAACACGCGGATGTCAATGATGTGGCCGCGTTGGTTCAGGACGTGTTTAAGCCGTATCTTGAGGCTCAGGGGCAGAACCGCCAGCAGCAACAGAATCCTCTGGCCGCGGTGTTTGGCGGTGGCGGAGGTGGACGAGGTGGAGACAACGACGCCGGGCAGGTTCGCATGACGCTGGGAGTTGACGCACAAACGAGCACACTTCTGATCAGCAGCAGCCAGGCATTGTTTGAAGAAGTGGAATTTGTAGTTCGCGGACTGGATGAAAATGCTCGAGCTGCCAATCGCATGGTCCGTCCGATTCAATTGAAGAATGCTGATCCAATTCTGATACAACAGGTGCTGACAAATCTGCTGCCACGTGTTTCCGTGACTGCTTCGTCGACCAGACAGCCATCGTCCGGGTCACCTGGACAGGCGGGGGCCGGCGGCAATCCGCAGCAGGAGGCGATCAACCGAGCCATTCAGGAGCGGATTCGCAGTGGCGGTGGGCGTGGAACTGGTGGTGCTCCAGGAGGTGGTCGAGGTGGATCTGGTGGTGCTCCAGGAGGTGGTCGAGGTGGATTTGGTGGAACGCTAGGCGGCGGACGAGGAGGCCGATAGTGTTGGCACGTGCCAATGTCATGCACAGTGGCGTTCGGGCGACTGACACAAATGGCCGCAGCCGGTGCGTGAAAACAAGCACACGAGCGACAGACCAATGTGCACGAAACTGCAAACTTAAGTCGAAATTATGGAACTCGGACAACTATTCGTAGATGAAGGTCTTGTTACTTCGGAACAGCTCGGGCTGGCGAAGAGTGAACAGGACGATGATCGCATCGACAAGACTCTCATTAAGATGGGATTGGTGACCGAAGACGCCGTGCTGAAGCTGCTGGCCGACGAATTCGGGATGGAGTATGTCGATCTTAAGGACGTCGAAGTCGATATCGAGCTGCTTAACCAGTTTCCGACATCGGCGATCTACAGACATTCGCTGCTGCCACTGTATCGCCAGAACGGACACGTGGTTGTCGCCACGGATGACCCCCTGAACCTGGAAGGAATTGACGAACTCGGGACCGTCAGCGGCCTGCGACTGGAACCCGTTCTGACTCGACGCAATGAACTGGGTGTTCGGATTCGCGAGCTGCTGGGTGTCGGCGGTGACACGATCAACGAACTGGTTCGTCAGCGCGACGAAGAAGGCATTGAACTTCTTGAAGACATTGAGGAGGACTATGGCGAGCTGGCCGAAGGAGCTCAGGCGCCGTCTGTAATCCGACTGGTGAACGAACTGCTGATTGAAGCCGTCAAGATGCAGACCAGTGACGTCCACATCGAACCACAGGAAAATGGTCTGCGAGTGCGTTACCGCATCGACGGTATGCTGCGAATCCAGTCCGTGCCGGTTGAGATTAACCATTTCTATTCGGCCATCGTGACACGACTGAAAATCATGTCACACCTGAACATCGCAGAAAAGCGGTTGCCGCAGGACGGCCGCATCAAACTACGGGTGTCGGGGCGGGAAGTTGACGTGCGTGTGTCCATCATCCCGATGACGCACGGTGAAGGCGTCGTGATGCGTCTGCTTGATAAAGACAAGATGACCTTCGACCTGAAGAACGTCGGTATGCCGCCGACGATCGTCAAACGCTTTCGGGAACTCATTTCGCTGCCACATGGAATCATTTTGGTCACAGGTCCGACTGGTAGCGGTAAATCCACAACGTTGTACAGCGCTCTGAATGAAATCAAGACGCCGCATTCAAAGATCATCACCGTCGAAGACCCTGTGGAATATCAGATGGACGGGATCAGTCAGATTCAGGTTCACAGCCGGATTGGACTGACGTTTGCTGCCGGACTCCGCAGCATTCTGCGACACGACCCGGACATTGTGCTGATCGGGGAAATCCGCGATGGAGAAACTGGTCAGGCAGCCATTCAGGCGTCGCTGACTGGGCATGTTGTTTTCAGTACGTTACACACCAACGATGCCCCCAGCGCTTTTACGCGGTTGGTGGACATGGGTGTCGAACCGTACCTGGTGGCCAGCACCGTGGAAGGTGTTCTGGCTCAGCGACTGGTGCGTCGACTGTGTCCGGATTGCAAACGTCAGGTCGCGACCGCTTCGCTGGATCTGCCCGCAGACTTTCCGGAAGATCGTCCGGAGTTCATCTACGCACCGGTCGGATGCCGCGAATGCAGCGACTCGGGTTACGCGGGGCGAACTGGTGTCTTTGAGCTGCTGACTACAGATCCCGTGCTTAAGGAAATGTGTGCCGAGAACGAAAGCGCGACGAAAATTCGCAAGCACGCGATCGCAAACGGCATGACAACGCTTCGAGACAATGGCTGGGAGCGGGTCATGGAAGGCGTTACCAGTGTGGATGAAGTGGTCAGAATTACTCGCGGAGACGTTATCGCCTGATGCGGGACCGCGGGGCGGCCCGCGAGCCGATGCGAGCTGACACTCGGAAGGCGTTTGGCCACTGCGGGGTGTTTGACATGTTTTTAAGTCGTTGGGAAACTCAAACCGGCAACTGTCGGTTTCATAAATCAAGACAATGCCGGATTTCGATTACACCGCCAGAGAACTCTCGGGAAAGCAGGTGACGGGAACGTTAACTGCCGGCAGCGAAAAAGATGCGCTGGTGTCGCTGCAGACGCAGAGTCTGTTTCCGATCAAAGTCGGCATGTCCGAATCGACACGACGACAGGTCGTCACGGGATCAAGGCGCGTTCCCGGAAGATACCTGACCACGTTTTATAATCAGTTGTCCGACCTTCTGCGTTCGGGTGTCCCGCTGCTGCGATCGCTGCAGTTGCTGGAAGAACAGACGTCGCACGCGGGATTGCGGTTTGCCGTGCAGGACATTCGTGAACAGGTGGCCGATGGAACTCGACTGAACGAAGCCATGCGGCGGCATCCAAAGGCATTCAACAGCCTCACGGCAAGTATGGTCAAGGCGGGAGAAGAGGGTGGTTTTCTGGAAGATGTGCTGGCTCGAGTGGCCGCCTTCAATGACCATCAGGAAGAGCTTAAAGGCAAAGTCACGGGGGCAATGGTCTATCCGCTGTTCCTGATGGGCGTTGGTTCCATCATCATCACCGTACTTCTGGTCTGGTTTGTTCCCGAGTTTGCACAGATCTTCGGTCGGATGAAGGAACAAGGCAAACTGCCGTGGGCCACGACCACGCTGATGTCGTTCAGCGAGGGTCTGCAGCAATGGTGGTACGTTATTGTGCCTGCTCTGATTGGTGGAGTTGTCGGGTTGTTCTACTACGTCTCAGAATCCAAAGAGGCTCAGGACAAGCTGGACCAGTGGAAACTAAAGGCGCCGGGGCTGGGGCCCATTGTTCGGAATCTTGCTGTCGCTCGTTTCTGTCGCATGTTGGGGACATTGCTGGGTAACGGCGTGCCAATTCTGCAGTCGTTACGGATTGCCAAAGACGCCAGCGGCAACGTAGTACTGAGCGAAGCGATTGGAAACGCAGCAGACAGTGTCTCTGGCGGTAAATCACTTGCGATTCCGCTGCGAGCCAGCGGACAATTTTCGAAAGAAATCGTGGAAATGATTTCTATTGGAGAAGAAGCGAACAACTTGGAAAACGTGCTGATCGGCATCGCCGACAATCTGGAAAAATATACAAGCCGCAAAATCGATGTCGTCGTGCGACTGCTGGAACCATTTCTGCTACTGATCATGGCGGCCGTTGTGACGTTTGTGATCGCTGCTCTGCTGCTGCCGATTTTGAACATGTCCAGCGTTCGATGATCGGCCAGATCGAACAGGAAATATTTTTAGCATTCAATAAAATACCGTTTTGCCCGAACAGGAAACACGTGGTTGGGGGTTAATAGGAGTACTCATCTGAACGAGAGCTTTGATGGGTGCCTCTGGCTTTGCCAGTGCCTTGAAGGTCACGAAAACACTGGCTGAATCGGTGGCACACAACCCTTTACTTAAATGCTGACACGAATTCGGTGCTGCGGCCGTCTGACGGTTCATACACAATTCCCACACACAACCAGGGGCCTGGAAGGTCGCGGTTCAATCAAAAGGACAATAAAAAATGAAGACAATGAAAAGCCGCCAGCCATCCAGTCGTCGCTCCGGTTTTACGCTGCTGGAGCTGCTGATTGTACTGGCCATTATTGTTGCAATCGCAGCCATGGTGGCTCCCAACCTGCTCAGCAGTCAGCAGGATGCGAATATTCAGACCACTCGAGCGACTATTCGCACGATCGAAGACGCGTTCAAGCGGAAGGCTGTCAAGAATAATGGTGTCTTTGACGCAACAAGCGGTCCGGAAGCCATTCGCACTCTGACAGAGCAATGGGAAGACAGTCTGGGGCAGCAGCAACAGCCCCTGTTGGAAGAGACTCCACGCGACGCATGGAACAATGAATTCCAGTACTCGTACGATTCCAACTCTGATCTGAAGCCAAAGATCTGGTCATTTGGCCCGGACGGTGAAGACGGTAACGGAAGTCATTCTACTGACGACATCAGCAACCTGCGACGCGATACGGAGTAGCACAGGATCAGTCCGGTTTTGGTGTGTACCACTGGCTCCGCCAGTGCTGTGCGGCTGACGAAGACATTCGCTCTGCCAGTGGCACCCAATGCTCATTCCATCACTGACAAAGCATAGGACTGGAACGATTTCGGTCTGCTGCTGAACAGACAAGAGTCCCGGTCTCTCACAGAGCCCGGGACTCTTCCCATGAATCAGATCAACCCATGAAACGAATCCATCATTCCAATCAGACGTGTCGCGCGGGCGGCTTCTCGCTGATGGAGTTAATGATCGTGCTTGCGATTCTGGCCATGGTCTCAGCCATGGCGGCACCGCAGCTGATGTCGATGATTCGTGAGAGTACCGTCTTTGAAGCGGCTGATCGTGTTCGTGACACGCTGGGGCAGGCGAGGCAGTTTGCGATGGACACAGGGATCGACTATGAGTTTCGGTATGAACTCAATGGTCCGGCAATGGTCCTGCTTCCATCCGAAAGCGAATTGAATCTCGACGATTCCGGCAGCCAGAGTACAACGACCGAAGAGTATGTGCGTCTGCTGGATGAGCTGTCCGACGACATGCGTCTGAGAGCTGACGAAGGAGTCGAAGAACAATCGGAAACTCTGGATGCGGAACGGTTCGGATCGCTGGGTGGCAGTGAACTGTCTCGAAAAACCTGGTCCCGCCCGATCATGTTTCGTTTTGACGGGATGGCCGACGACTTCGTGTTTCGCGTGTCTGATACCGAAGGACTTACGTCGAAAATTGAACTGCGTGGTATCACCGGGACGGCTCGCACGTCGCAGGTTTATCAGGAGGAAGACTGATGAAGCTGTTACTCAGACGGGAGCCTGAACGCTCTGGTGTCACGCTGCTGGAAGTGCTGCTGGCCACGGCTATTTTCATGGGATCATTGACCGCAATTCTGCAGGTGATGCGTGTTGGACATGATTCGCGGTTGAGTGCGAAGCTGGATTCTGAAGCCGCCCTGCGGTGTGAAAGTCTGCTGGGCGAATTGGTTGCAGGCATCACCCCGTTGACGTCGGAATCGAACCAGCCGTTCGCAGACAGCGAAAACTGGCGTTACACGGTCACTGTCGAAGAAGGCCCGGGGGACAGTCTGCTGCTGATCAGTGTTCGGGTAGAGCACGTCATCGCCGAGCAGTTGCCCAATTCGACGTTCACCCTGGTTCGACTGATGCGAGACCCACAGTTGTTTCTGGATGCAGCCATGGCCGCCGAAGAAGCGGAGGCCGCAGAATGATTTCGTGCCGACGAAATGGTGCCGGGAATTCGTTTAACCGCGTGCTCAGCGGGCCGCGTTCCACTGCGCCCTGTGCGGGCTTCGTGTCCCCCCCGCGCGGCTTCACGCTTCTGGAAGTTCTGCTGGCTGTTGGGCTGACGACTTTGCTGATGGCCGCGCTGTACACGGCAATGTCCGTCTACTGGACGACGGCGACAGAAAGTTATGACGAAATCGAACGCGCTCAGATTGCCCGAGCCGTACTGCGCCAGATGGCTCGTGACATTCAGTCATGTACGTTTGTAGAAGACGAGTTGAGTACGTCCGGCGAAGAAGAAGACGAAATGGACGACGTCGATGCCGATACGGCAATGGCCACCTACACAAATGGGCTGTTTGGTACCGACACCGATCTGGTGCTGTACATCAGTCGCCCGGACCGCGATCAGGCATACATCAGCGCTCAGGAGTTGATGCTGCCAAGTGATCGCAGCAGTGACGCGATGGTCGTACGCTACCTGATGGCACAGGAAGGGGGCGGCAGCCTGGGAGGTGAATTTGCAGCTTCGAACGCCACTTTTGTATCCGGGCCGTCAACAGGGCTGGCTCGTATGCAGGGCGACCTGATTGGACTCAGCACCGCCATTAATCAGGGCGATATGGACATGCAGCTGGCGGCGACCGAACTGCTGGCACCGGAAGTGGCCATGCTGAAGTTCGAATACTTTGACGGAGTCGATTACCTGACAGAATGGGACAGCACCTCTCAGAATGCGATGCCGCTGGCGATAATCATCGAACTGACACTGACCGTCGTTCAGGATGAAAACGACGACCGAAATCTGGCGGAGACTGTGGGAGCACTGCAGGATACCGTGCACCGACTGGTTGTGCCGATTCCCGTTTCCACGCCTTATGTCGGGGAGACCGCCATATGAGACGTGAATTTACAACCAGTGCTTCCGGACGTGTCGGTCAGCAACGACGTGGCTTCGTACTGGCCGTCGTCACGATCGCCGTCGTGCTGCTCTCGCTGGCGGCCTACAACTATTCGGGCACGATGCTGGTGGAACACGAAGCGGCCGCAATGGGAGGTCGCGACGTAACGGCTCGTACCGCCGCGGAATCTGCTGTCGAATATGCGGCGACTCGCATCCTGGAACGCGATTACGACGACACTGTTGATTTGTATAACGATCCTGACGTTTTTCGATCTCAATTGCTGCTGGATTCATCAGTTGATCGTGGACGCATTCGTTACACGATCATCGCACCTGACGAGTCCAACACCTCAGCGGGCAATATCCGTTTTGGCCTGGGCAACGAGAACGCCAAATTCAACATCAACAGACTGCTCGATCTGGATGCACTGGAATCGGCGCTTCCGGAAGAAGAGCAGCTCGGATTGGTATATCTGGCAACTTCCAGTATTCCGAACATGACGGACGACATCATCGACGCCATCCTGGACTGGCTTGATTCTGACGAAGATCGCCGACCGGGTGGTGCGGAATCCAATGAGTACGAAGGACTCAGCGTACCATATCCGTGCAAGAACGGCCCCATGGATTCGATTGATGAGTTGCTGAAGGTCCAGGGAGTCACACCGGATCTGTTCTATGGAGAGGATGCAAATCACAATGGCATTCTGGACGCCAATGAAAACGATGGCGAGCAGACACTTCCGCTGGATAACGCAGACGGCATTCTGGATCTTGGCTGGAAGGATTACCTCACTGCCAGAAGTCGTGAACGTAACACAACGCCCGATGGCGACGAGAAAATCAACATCAATATGGGCGAGATGACAGAATTGTACGATGCCGTAGAAGAGGAATTCGGCGAAGAAGCCGCCAGCTTTATCGTGGCGGTGCGTCTGGCCGGTACCGAATACATGACGCCTGGTACGCCTGCGGCCGAATCTGGTATCCAGGATCAGATCTCGCGAAACGACATCGATCTGACCGTTGTGTCGACGTATCAGTTCACTTCGATCTATCAATTGATTGGCGGTCCCTCCAACGCAACTAAGATGGTTTCCGGAGTCGACAGTGCATTTGAAAGCCCATGGCCGGAAGATGCCAGTACACTATTGAATGTGCTGCCGGATCTGGAGCGAATGCTGACCACGACTGATGACGCATACATTGAAGGTCGGATCAACATCAATCAGGCTCGACATGAAGTTCTGTCGGTGCTCCCAGGATTGGCTCTTGATGTTCCTGCAGATCTGCCGGATGCGATTCTCGGAGCGCGACCGCCAATTGATCTGCAGAGTTCTTCATCCAGTTTCACGGCTCGCCGCAACACAGCAGCCTGGATTCTGGCAGAGGGACTTGTCGATCTGGAAACTCTGCGTAATATTGGCCCATACATTACCACGGGTGGTGACGTTTATCGTTTTCAGGCTGTCGGTCATTTCGACGCTGGCGGACCGAGCACTCGTCTTGAAGCGATGATTGACGCTACCGAATATCCACCTCGTATCCTTTCCGTCCGTGACCTGACGTCGCTTGGACGCGGTTACCATCCAAACATCCTCACACCGACAGAATCGGGCCAGTAACTTCCAGACAATCGTCGCAATACGGGGTCGACACGATCAAAATTGACCTACCATTCACAAATCACGGGCCCGTTCCCGTGAGGCGCACCAAAGATGCATGCAAGGCGTGTGTTTTATCCTCACAAGGCTGCCAAAACGCCGATTTCAATCGTCCTAAGTCCGGACCAGATATTGCGTTTGGTTCACACCGACACCACGATGGGGTGGTCGGTGTTTAATAAGCATAATTGTCCGCCGCTCAGGAAATAGATTATGAGTGAAACACTTGTCATTGAATGGGACCGCGACCGCCTGATCGCCGCTGTCGGTTCGATCTCCGGTTCGTCTGTGCAGGTCCGCGCGTCGGTTGCCGTCAGCCGTGAAGAAGGCATATCCACCGTCATTGAACTGGGTGAAAAGCTAAAGACGGCGCTTTCTTCGGCCAATATCAGCGCGACCGAAGCAATCGTTGTGTTTCCTCGCCACCAGGTGACGTTTAATCGCGTTGAACTGCCGAACCTGTCCGACGACGAGATTCCGGACATGGTGCGTATGCAGGCGGCCACACGCCTGACTGTGCCTGTGGAATCGGTTGGTCTCGACTTTGTGCCTTTGCCCGTTACTCCTGGTGCCGAAACTCGCGACGTGTTACTGGTGACGCTGCCTCAGAAACATGTCGACGATGTTCACAAGGCGTTAGCCGTAGCCGGTCTGGAAGTATCCGGAATTCGCATCAGCTCATTCGGTATCGCGGAAGCTGTTGTCAACGCGGGATTGCTTTCAAGGAACGTCGATACCAAGGCTGTGGAGGCTGTCATTTCGCTCGGATCCGATTCCATCGAAATGATCTTCATGACCGGGCATAGCGTTGCTTTCTCACACAGTGGTGCGTCATGGTCGTCGTTGGACGGTATCGAACAGGCTGTGCGGGCAGAAGTGTCTCGTGCTCGCCTCGCAGCTGCGGAAGACATCGGTGAGTATTCGGTCAGGCGTCTGACTGTGATCGGCAGTCCCGACGTCTCAGCGAAGGTTCCCGACTCGATTACGAAACGACTGAACGATGCAGAAGTTGTTCGTCTCGATCCCGATGGCACCCTTGTTAACGGCACCCTTGCAGAAGGGCTGGCCGCGTCGGACGTGGTGGCTGTTGTTGGTGCGATCGCCAACGCTCAGAAAGCGTCGGTTGACGCGGTTGACCTGGTGAACCCCCGACAGACGCCGGAAAAGAAAGACTATGGTCGACTCAAAACGATTCTGATCGCCGGCATTGCAGCATTGCTGCTGGCTGGCGGCTGGAAATGGAGAACCGACAAAGTCTCCGCGCTAAACGGGGAAGCCACAGCTCTTGCCGATGAAGCCGCTGACATGAAGGATGCCTATAAGCTGGGCAAGAACGACCTGCTGCTGGACGAGCGTCTGACAGAATGGAAGGATCGAGACATCAGCTGGCTGGATGAGCTGAAGAAAATTCAGGAGATCATGGGCAGCACGGAACGAGTGTTCATCAGAGAGTTCAAGTTCAGTCTGCGGAAGGGAGACTATGTCGCTTCTTTCGACGCAGAAGGCTACGCCAAATCTTCCCGTGACGTCGAAGATCTGATGCGAGTACTTACGGATGCCGGCTACGAAGTGGCGGCGACTCCGATTCAACAGAATCCGCGAGATCCCAACTATCCCACGGAACTCATTCTGGAAGTCAGCATTCCAACGCCTAAGAAAGAATCGGCGGCGAAGCAGAAGAAAGCCTGAGGCAGATAGAATGGACGATAAGCAACGCACAAAAGTACTGGCAATGGTCCTTGCCGGAGTCCTGGCACTCGGCGTACTTCGGCCTTTGGTCGATGATGTCGTTATGGGGCCGGTCCGCGATGCCCAACGCAAGCTGGACAACGCCACCGCCGAATTCGAGCGGGAAGAGTCGAAGCACATGCAGCTGCTGGTGGCGAAAGAACACATCAGCCAGGGACGGGCGGCAAGTCTGCCGCCACGGATCTCTGATGCGCAGTGGCTGTACCAGATTTGGATCACCAATCTTGCGCAGCAGTGCAAATTTGCACAATTACAGGTGAATCCTGGCAGGACGGACAATCGTCGCAACCAATACCTGACTGTCAACGTCGACGTAGAAGCAGAAACGGACCTCGCGGGACTCAGTCGGTTTCTCTACCTGTTCGAACAGGCAGGTTTGATGCATCGCGTTGCGAGTCTGGATATCCAAAGCACCGGTTCACAGGGCAACCCTCGCATGGAAATCGTGCTGACAGCGGAGGGCATGAGTGTCGTCGGCTGCCCCGACAGAAACGACGTGTTTGTTCGCAGTGAATTGCCGCAGCCCGTGTCTGCGACGGATACCGAATTGACAGTGAAATCTGCTGAAGGATTTCCAAAGCAGACTCCGTTTCTTGCTCAGCTTGGCAAAGAAATGGTGAAAGTCACCGGTGTCGACAGCCAGAACAGAGGAAAATGGACGGTTGAACGCGGACAGGAAGGAACCACTGCTGCAGAACATGCAGTTGCAGAGAACGTCCAGCTGTTTCCGATTGCCTTTGGGCGGCGCGATGTGATTTTTTCTGACTACGAAAACTTTCTGAATTCGTCGCCGTTTGCTAAGCCGACTCCGCCGCGCGAGTTCAGACCGCGCATTGCTTCTGTCACCGACAAGACCATTGCTCCCGGCGAATCTGTCAA
Organism: Fuerstiella sp.; assembly: GCA_029247265.1. Lineage (GTDB taxonomy): Bacteria > Planctomycetota > Planctomycetia > Planctomycetales > Planctomycetaceae > Fuerstiella. The sequence continues at coordinate 16,487 of JAQWLN010000070.1, read as the reverse complement.
GATGACGGCGCGTGCAGAAGATATTAACGAAGACATCGGCATTCCCGTATTCGCCCTCGAAAATGCTCCAGAGGGTATGGCGATCAATTCCGAAACGGGCGAGTTGGAATGGACGGCAGGCGACGATACTGAACCAAAGAAGTACGAAGGAACGATCATTCTGACTCAGAAGAATAATGAAGACCTGAGAGTGGAAAAAACTCTGGCGATCACCGTGAAACTTCCGAACGACGCGCCAGAGATCACATTGCCTGAGGACGCCATCGCCGTGCTGGGGCGTGAATTCATTCTGACCGTCGCCGCTCAGGACGATGGCCCGAAGGACAGTCTGAAGTACTCGCTGGAGGGTGATGATATTCCGGAAGGTCTGGCGGTTGATGAAAATGATGGTGTTCTAAAGTGGACCGCGCCGCGAACGTTTACACCTGGCGAGTACCCGGTGAACGTAAAGGTGACGGACGGCGGCGAACCTGCCATGTCGGCGGTGGGCACACTGACGCTGAAAGTCACCGACGACACGGCTGCATTGACACGCTTCACTGGTGCGGTTGGACTGGACGGCCAGCCCGTCGCGTGGTTCTGGAACCAGGCGGAAAACAAAAAACCCGAACTGCGCGTCGGAAATAGAATCGTGGCGGCAGAAATTGATGCCGAACTAACCGAAATCGCAAAACGGCACATTCTGATGAAGGATGTTGAGGGAGTCTGGAAGTTGAAACTCGGTCAGAATCTGCGAGAGCGAGAGCTGATAGAACCGGCAGCAAAGCCGGCCGCTGCGCCTGCTGCGACAGACATTGTCAAAGCACCAGTTGATACAGAAACACTGGTCGCTTCCGACGATGACAAGCTTGCGGAATCCCCGACCGTGGTTGCTCAGAAGCCACCTGCTGATAAAGCCGCGGATTACGATAAAGATCCGCCTGGCGCTACGGAAGAATAGTCGTCGATCTTTCGCGGCCACCAGTGATGCGAACGAAGTAGATCTGGCGTACACTGCCGTCCGGACCGGTCCCGTGCCGCATGATGACGTAAGCGTGTCAGGAGCCACAGACAGCTCTCATCCGCGTGGCTTACATCAGATGGTCTGTGTGTCCCGGACGTCGCCCAGCACTGTGTACCAGCTGTATTGAACAATGCATCGATTCTTCGTCATCTTTGGCCTTATTTTCGTCGGCGGTTCCGTTGCAGCGGTAGATGAGCCCGACGACGTTCGCTTTTCGCGAGACGTCCTTCCGGTTCTTTCTGAGAATTGCTTTTTCTGTCACGGGCCTGACGAAGCACAACGACAGGCAGAACTAAGACTTGACACAGAGGCCGGCGCGGCAACGGCGTTGGACCGTGAAACGTTAAGCGACAGCGCATTGGTGAGGCGAATTCTCTCGACTGACCCTGACGAAATGATGCCGCCCCCGGATTCCAATCGCAGTCTGTCGCTGGTGGAAAAAGAAAATCTGAAACGCTGGGTGGTCGGTGGAGCGACGTGGGGTCAACACTGGTCATTCGAGCCCCTGGTTGCTCCTGCTGTTCCGGAACCGAGCTTCGTCGATCACCCTGTCCGTAATCCCATTGATGCGTTTGTGCAGTCGAGATTGGCTGAGCGAAGTCTGCGGCCATCCGCTGCCGCAGATCGTCATACGTTGTTGCGGCGTGTGACTCTCGATGTGACCGGGCTGCCTCCGACAATGGAGGACATCACCACATTTAACAGCGACGAGTCACCGAACGCGTATGAGAAACTGGTCGATCGTCTGCTGAAGTCTGAAGCCTATGGCGAACGCATGGCGTGGAATTGGCTGGACGCTGCTCGCTATGCCGACAGCAACGGCTATCAGGTTGACCGTGAACGAACGATGTGGCCGTGGCGCGACTGGGTCGTCACCGCATTCAACGACAATATCCCGTTTGACCAGTTTACCACTCTGCAACTGGCCGGTGACTTATTGCCGGACGCCACGTCGGATCAGATACTGGCGACGGGATTCTGTCGCAACCACATGATCAACGGAGAAGGCGGACGCATAGCTGAAGAGAATCGAGTCGACTATGGAATGGACATGGCGGAACCGATGAGCACGGTCTGGCTGGGCCTGACACTTAATTGCTGTCGGTGTCACGATCACAAGTATGACCCGCTGACTCAGCAGGAATATTACCAGTTGTTTGCGTTCTTCAATCAGACTCCAGTGTCTGGTGGTGGAGGCGACCCACAGACGGCTCCCGTTCTTGCGGTTCCGACAGCTGAGCAGCAGAGTCGTCAGAAAGAAATTCAGAAGCAGTCGGAAGAAGTCACTGTGTTACTGGCGGTCAGGGCAAAAACGATTCAGCCCCGCCAGGCCGAATGGGAAAAAATACGCCTGGCCAGCCGCAGGCCAGGCGAAAAATCGTCTGATGCAGACAGCGATAAGCTGGTGGCGGACCTGAAGGTCGACCCAGAGCGTCGCACCGACAAACAAAACGATCGCATTCGCACCGCATTTCTGCAGCAGGATGTGGAGTACGCAGAACTCAGCAAACGCAGGCAAATGCTGGCCACTCAGCTGGCCGACATTAACAAGTCGACCCCCAAAGTCATGGTCATGGCCGACCGGGACAAGTGGCGGACGACATACGTGCTCAACCGAGGTCTGTATAACGACGTGACAGAACGTGAGGTCACGGCGCTGACACCCGGCAGTCTTCCTTCCATGAATTCAGGTGGCCAACGCAGGAATCGTCTGGACCTGGCTCGTTGGTTGCTCTCCGACGATCATCCCCTAACGGCTCGCGTGACCGTCAACCGTTTTTGGCAGCAGCTGTTCGGTATCGGTTTGGTGAAAACAACCGAAGACTTCGGAGTTCAGGCAGAATATCCTGTGCACAAAGATCTGCTCGACTGGTTAGCGGCCGACTTTCGTGACAGTGGCTGGGACGTCAAACGGCTGATCAGAACGATCGTGACCAGCCACACGTACCGGCAGTCTTCAGTTGTTCGCTCATCGGAAGTATCCGGTGTCGACAGTGATCCGTTGGCGCCGTCTGAGATCGATCCCGAAAACCGTCTGCTGTCTCGATTTGCACGGTATCGCATGCCGTCATGGATGTTGCGCGATCAGGCTCTAGCTGTTTCCGGACTGCTGAATCATGGGGTTGGCGGTCCTCCGATAAACACATATCAGCCCGCTGGCGTTTGGGAAGAGGCAACGTTTGGTAAAAAGAAGTACCAGCGGGACACAGGAACGAAACTCTACCGACGTAGTCTCTACATTTTCTGGAGACGCATTATTGCGCCGACCATGTTTTTTGATAATGCTTCGCGACAGTCATGTACGGTCAAGACATCGCGAACCAATACGCCACTGCACGCTCTGCTGACATTGAACGAGACGACCTACGTCGAGGCGGCGCGGACGCTGGCCCAGCATCTTCTGACCAACGAAAAGCTGGACGCAGATACACGACGAATCGAATACGCTTTCCTTCGCATTCTGGCGCGTCGACCGACGGACGCCGAAACTCAAGTGATCGTTGCCGGGTTGAATCGCAGTCGAACAGAATACCGCGCCAACGGGAAAGCGGCCGTTGAGCTGCTGTCGATCGGAGAATCGCCGCGCCACGAAGACCTTGATCCGGCAGAACACGCCGCTTGGGCCGCCGCCTGTCTGACCCTGCTAAATCTGGACGAAGCGCTGAGTCGCGAGTAACCGCCGCGGTGTGGTGGAACAGAACGATTGTAAATCTTGGCTCTCGTGGTAGGGAAAACGTGTAATTGGCAGCTGAACCGCATGAGTTCCAACAGGCCAATTCAATATTCCCTGAAAACTGATCAGAACTCGGGCAAGTGTGTCCGTTACCTCTTCGATGACGGACGTACCCAAAAAGTCTGCCATCCCGGCTCGGACGATTGGAAACGAGCTGATGTCAAACCGCAGGAGAACACTGACCAGGCTACCTTCGCTGCCAACGATCGCAGTGGAGATTCTGAGAGTCTTTGGTGATCCGGACGCGCCCATTCAGAAGGTTGCCGATCTGGTCCAGGCTGACCCTGCGATCGCCAGCAAACTACTCAAGGCCGCCAATTCCAGTCGTTACGGACTGCGACGTGAAGTCGCAGACCTGCGGCAGGCAATTGTGCTGTTGGGCAAAGCGAAAGTCACTCCGCTGGTCCTGAGTTTTAAACTCTCGATCGACTTGCAGGAGTCTGAAGAATTCGCGAGTCACTTCAAACACTTTTGGCTTCGCTCTTTTGTTCAGGCATCAGCCGGTGAAGTGCTTGGGGCACTCTAGGGTGCAAGTGTCGCGGCAGAGTGTTTCACGATCAATTTGCTGGCGGGTATTGGCCAGCTTGGTCTGCTGAACCAAGACCCTGAAAAACACATCGCATGTGTTGAGTAGTCTGAGCAAAGCGGCAGGTCTCTGGCCGACCTTGAAAAGGAGGTTTACGGAGCCACTCACTATGAAATATCGGTGGAGATACTGGAGCATTCCGGATTACCGTTGCGCTGTGTGGATGCTATTAATTCGCTTCTGCCTGCGTTGGCCGGACAGCGTCTGGACGAAGAGACTCAGAAACTGGCAAACGTGACGGGAGTTGCCGATGCCTTTGCACGTTATCTGTGCGACAAAGACAGCGGCGTTGCTCTAGTTGTGCTGCAGGAACGACTGGCAACGTTGAATTCCGGTGGCATGGACGTCGAGAAACTGACAGCAACCGTCCGAACGAAACTGGACGAATCTGCCAGCCTGTTCGACGTCGATCCATCGTTGCTCCCGGATCCGGATGAACTGCTTGAGGAAGCGCTGGACCAACTGGCCGATTTCACAGAAATGATGCACGACGAGTCCCGCGCCATACCGACCGAACTGGTCGCGGAGAATGGTCGGCTCAAGATGCAGGTGGACGACCTAGTCAAGCAGACCACAATAGATGTCCTGACCGGCACTGCCAATCGTGCCTTCTTTGATCGACGTCTGAAGCAGATGGTCCATCAGTGTCGGCGCAGTGAAGTCCAGATGGGTATTGCAGTTGTTGACATCGACCATTTCAAGAACGTGAATGACACTTATGGTCACCAGGCCGGCGATCATATTCTGCAGCAGGTTGCTCGCGCACTTGACGGCGTAACCCGTGCGGATGAAACGCTGGCTCGATACGGTGGAGAAGAATTTGTCGTTCTGCTGGAAGACATTGCTACGGAGGGTATGGCGATTGTTGGTGAACGGATCCGATCGAAGATTGAGGCGCTTGACATCAGTTTTGAAGGCACAGCGATTCCCATATCTGTCAGTGTTGGACTGTGCTGCGGTATCCCGCAAGACGGCGAATATGGTTCGAAGTTGTTCTCCCACGCCGACGCCGCCTTATATGAGGCCAAGCAAAACGGTAGAAACTAGGCGGTCTGCGACATTTCACTCGGCTCTCCCCCGTCAACCGTCTGTTCAACACCGTTGCCACAAACGGATACGGCTGCCGCGTCCTGATGAAGCGTCTGTCTCATGACTGTGCCGGCTGACCTGGTCCCTATAGTTCCGTCGATCACCGGGCGCTGCCGGCACAATTCCGGGTAAAAGCATTTCACGGCCCGGAAAATGTGCAACTCCGAACTCCGCGAATGATTTCTCAGGCTACGATTGAGCTGGCTCTCGGCCAGCATGTTCCGCAGTCTCACGTGCAGTTGATCTTCCCGTTGAGGTCGCATGCGGCAACGGGAATTGGTTAGACAAATTCAGAGACGGCGGTCTCAGGAAATACGGGACAAAACGTGAATACCGTACCGGATGGTCTTGTTTCAACCGACGGAACTGCTGCCGAGTACTCTGTATGTCTTCAGACGAAAGCCGGAGAAGTCTACGTCGCCGAGTTTCGGACCCTGCAGGAAGCGACACACATTGCCAAGAACGCCTTTCAGCGCGGAGACGTCACAGTGAAAGTGCGTCATGATGGTCGTGATGTAAAGGTTCTGCGGTAGCCGGATAAGGGAACCAGGGCGGCAGCTGTCAGATGGCGTTGTTGATCCGCCCTCTGTTCTGGCGTATCTGGCCTACCCCAACGCAGAGTCCGTGAGGGAAGAACAGGCTCTCCCCGACGTCTTCTTCTGCTCGCAATTTCAGGCAGCCTTTGTTATGCGTCGTCAAATGCTTTGGTTATCTCAGAGATGGCTTTCTTACCGTCGCCGAACAGCATCAGGGCGTTGTCGGCGGCAAACAACGGATTGGCAATTCCTGCGAATCCAGGACTCAGGCTGCGTTTAACGACGATCACTGTACGTGCCTTGTCGACGTCGATGATGGGCATGCCTGCAATCGGACTGTTGGGGTCGGTGCGTGCAAGCGGATTGACTACATCGTTGGCACCCAGCACAATGGCGACGTCGATCTGATCCATCATGGAATTGACTTCGTCCATTTCCTTTAGACGATCGTAATCGATGTCCGCTTCCGCCAGCAGGACGTTCATGTGGCCGGGCATTCGGCCCGCCACGGGATGAATGCCAAACTGAACATCCACGTCCCGATTCAACAACAGATTTGTAAGATCACGGACCGCATGCTGTGCCTGGGCGACGGCCATTCCGTACCCTGGGACGATCAATACGCTCTGAGAAACCTCAAGCATCATGGCGACTTCGTCGGCCGATGTTGATTTGACGCTGGTGTAAACTTCTTCGTCGGAAAGAGAACTTCCCCCGGACTGCATCGTGCCGAACAGGACCGCCCACAGCGAACGGTTCATGGCGTCGCACATGATTCGAGTCAATATGAGGCCCGATGCACCGACCAGAGCCCCGGCGATGATCAGCAAATTGTTGTTCAGCACGAATCCCGTTGCAGACGCGGCGAGTCCGGAATAGGAGTTCAGCAGGGCGATGACCACCGGCATGTCTGCTCCGCCGATCGAAATTACCAGCAGAATCCCAAGCCCGACTGCCAGACCCGACATCAGCCAATACCACAGCTGAGCGTGTTCCGGCTGTGATACCAGCAACCAGCCGAGACCGATTGCACTGACGGTAAGGCCCAGGTTCAGCAGCTTTTGACCGGGAAACGAAACGTCCTTGATGAATTTCAATTCCTGGAGTTTTGCAAAGGCAACAAGGCTGCCTGACAGGGTGACAGCTCCGATCAGCCCTGACGCAGCGGTCGCTGTCAACACATCGGCAAAGCAACTTTCGGAAGCAACGCGTGCCGAAAATTCCTTGCCTGCCAGAAAAGCACCGGCCACAAGGACGGATGCCCCGCCGCCCAGACCATTGAACAATGCCACCAGTTGCGGCATCGCTGTCATTTCAATTTTCAGAGCCAGCACCGTGCCCGCAAAGGCGCCAATACCAATCGCAATCAGCAGCCCTTTCCAGCCGATAATGTCCTGATGCAGCATGGTCGCCGCTACCGCAATGAACATTGCTAGGGCGCCCATCAGGTTGCCGCGCACCGCGGTACGAGGTTTGGTCAGCCCCTTCAGTCCAATGATGAACAGGGCGGCAGCAAGCAGATAGCTAAGGTCGATCAGATCTGGAGTCACAAGGCTTGGTTCCGCTGGTAAAATTGGGACTGTTAATAAGACGGTGTGTGTGACAAAACTATTTCTTCGTCCTGAACATCGCCAGCATGCGATTGGTCACCACGAAGCCACCGACCACATTCATTGTGGCAAACACGACAGCCGCAAAGCCCAGTATGCTGGCCCACGTTCCGTTGTCAGCACCTGTTGCCAGAACGGCTCCCACCAGAGTGATTCCGGAGATTGCATTCGACCCGGACATCAGCGGCGTGTGCAGCGTTGGCGGAATCTTCGTAATGATTTCAACGCCCAGAAAGATGGCCAGTACGAAGACTGTCAGCAGCAGGATCAAATGAGCGGCACCTCCGCTTTGCGGCACGTTCTCAGCAGCGGCTGCGACGGTTTTTGCGACAGCGTCCTGCACTGCAAGTGTTGAAGATAACATGAGAGTCTTTCGGATAAAGGGTTACCCGTTTCGCTTGAATGATCGACGATCGAGGGATTGGATGAATTGAATTTTCGCTGGACATTCCCTGCTGGAAGAGCACGACTATGAAGCTCCTGAATCGCTCGCAACGACACTTTCGTCGCTTGCCTCTTCCGTCGTGGCTGAGTCCCCGCTACTCGCAGAACTGACTGCCGGCTCCAACGGTTCCATGTTCAGTAATTCGCGAACGCGACTGTTGACGATCACGTTTTCCTGAGTCAGCAACGTATCACGGATGATCTCGTCTTCCAGATCGATGTTGAGTTTGCTGTCCTTGATCATCAGCTGTAAAAATGTGACTGCGTTCTTGCTGAACATCTCACTGGCATGAACCGGTATGTCCGACGGCATATTGCACGGACCGAGTACGGCGACACCGTTGTGGTCGATTGTCTCGCCCGGTGTCGTGACTTCGCAATTGCCGCCTCGTTCTGCAGCCAAATCGACGACGACTGAACCCGGAGCCATCGCTTCGACCATTTCCGTCGTTACCAGGATCGGCGCCTTTCTGCCTGGAATGGCGGCTGTTGTAATAACAACGTCGCAGTCGGCGATGACCTTCTTCATCGCTTCACGCTGCCGACGATAGAAATCTTCATCCATTTGTTTTGCGTAACCACCCTGTGTTTCTGACTGCCCGGCTTCCAGGTCGAGTTCCACGAACTTTCCGCCCAGGCTTTCAACCTGTTCGCGAACCGCGGGACGAATGTCGTAACCATAGACAACGGCTCCCAGACGCTTTGCTGTCGCGATCGCCTGCAGGCCAGCAACCCCGGCACCGATCACCAGCACACGGGCGGGTTTGAGCGTTCCTGCTGCGGTCATCATCAGCGGAAACATTCGTGGGGCCGCAGTCGCTGCCAGCAGTACGGTCCGGTAACCAGCGACTGTCGCCATGGACGACAGAATGTCCATACTCTGAGCTCTGGTGATTCGTGGCACCAGTTCCAGTGAGAATGCCGTTACACCCTGTTCGGCAACCGGCGTCACACTATCAGGAAAAGTCAGGGGATCGCAGCTGGCGATCAGTACCTGTCCGTCGTGCAACAGAGATACATCGTCACTTCCAACGCCGTCGTTGGCCCCCAATGCCCGAACCTGCAGCACGATGTCCGCATGTTGCAGCAATTGAGCCCGATCGCTCTCAATTTCTGCTCCCTTGTCCAGATAATGCTGGTCTGGAAATCCTGCCGCCTTTCCGGCGTTTGCTTCCAAACGCACTTTCAGCCCGACTCTGGTTAATGCCGGAACCAATGCAGGCACCAATGCGACTCGTTTCTCTTCAGGGTCTGCTTCCCTGGGGACAGCCACAACCAACTCAGAATCACTGTTTGACATCAAGCACCCCTTCTGGTGCGAAGATTCCGGGAATCAACATTGGGTTACGTAAAGGTAATACAAATTGTAGGGGAACAGACGGTCGCAATACAGTCACCAGAGATTCCAGCCCGACTGCCGGAAACGGGCATCGCCCGTTTCCCGAAATGACTCACGCGTGACCTATTTCATGCAATCCGTTGATTCGGAAATCACCCGCCAGACGTGTGGGTCGGATTCCAATGTCTTCTTTGCTCGTGCTTACGTCAGGTCAATCGTGGCCTCGATGGATTCTGACGGGTAGAATCGAAGTACATGAAATCCACAGCCCAGAGTTCGACGCAGCTTCCTGCTCAGATTTGGAATTCCGCTCATGCCCCGATTTTCAGGAATCGTTCCCCCCGTTGTCACTCCCTTAACGCGTCCGGACCAACTGGATGTTGAGGCTGTCCGTCGCATTGTCGACCACTTGCTGGCGGGCGGCGTGAACGGCCTGTTCGTCTTGGGGACGACCGGCGAAGGCCCATCCCTGACGTACCAGATTCGCTATGAGATGGTGGAAGTCGTCTGTGAAGCCGCTGCTGGTCGCGTGCCGGTGCTTGTGGGCGTCACAGATACGTCGTTGGCGGAATCCATCCATCTGGCGGAACACGCCGCAGCTAACGGAGCAGCGGCGGTCGTGGCGGCTGCCCCATATTATTTCGCCACCAGTCAGAACGCGGTTGCGGACTGGTTTCGACAACTCGCGGACTCGTCACCGCTTCCATTGATGCTCTACAACATGCCGGGCTGTGTGGAAATCCATTTGGCGCTGGACACCGTCGTTGATCTTTCAACTCACCAGAACATTGTGGGCGTGAAGGACAGCAGCGGCGACTTCGAATACTTTCAACAGTTGTGCAGGACTTTCTCAGACGATCCTGACTTCTCCGTATTCATGGGGCCGGAAGAACTTATTCCACAGGCGGTTGCCGCCGGAGCGGATGGAGGCGTTTGTGGTGGAGGCAATCTGTTGCCGCACACGTATGTTGATCTGTTCGAAGCGTCAAAACGTGGTGATAAAGCGGAAACAGAGCGGCTCAGGAATGTTGTAGAACAGGTTTTCGAGCACATTTATCGGGACCCTGAGGGCCACATGAATTTGATTCCTGCATTAAAGCTGGCCATGCGACTGCGTGGAATCTGCACCGCGTGCACGGCTCCACCATTGCCGCCATTGACTCCCGAACACACAACGCAAATCACCCTCCAGCTGGCAAACGTGCTGAAGGTCGCCGGTGTGGAATCTGGCGCTATCGCCTCAGTACCGTAGCTTTGCGGCGAAGAGATCTGCCTGCGTCAGCACTCTGGGATGTGTCTTTTCCAGACGCCTGACACGCCGGTCCGAAGTTTCTGCCCTGGTTCTTCTGCCACAAATCCTGGCCGGCCAATTGGCAGAACCCGCCCAGAGTGAATTGTGACCGGCAAATTGTGCAGGTGTGGCCATCAAGTTGCCCTTCAGCCTGATCTGGGCAATCGTCAGAGTCGAACAAAGCACATGTATCCTGACATATGTGCGTTGAGGTAACGGTCTAAACTTCTGCGCCAGAAAGAATTACATGACCAATGAAAAAGAGAGTACCCATGCGACGATTCCTGACAACAGCCGTAGCGCTGATGATTGCATTCTCTGTAACCGCGGGCTCTGAAGCTGAAGCGGGCAAGCGCCGAGCGAAGAAGAACCGGGCCACGCGAACAACAGTTCAGTCGCGATCAAACGGCGGCTTCTTTTCCAGGGTGATGGAAGTTGAACGACGAAAAAACGCATGGTTGCGAGCTAATTTTACTCGCGGTTAGAGGCTGTTCAGCGTCTAAGCAGGAGATCGTGTGCCACTGGCTGTGCCAGTGTGTGATTGCAAGTCACAAAGCACTGACAGAGCCAGTGGCACACGATCCGGAAGCGGTCGCTGGAAAACAGATCGAATACTGTCGTTGTTCGTTCCTCGCACCATGGGCGCGCGGAGCGTTCAGCGACAGGACGGGTGGACACGCATCAAGTCACTCAACCCTGTCCTGGCTCTTCCCCGGACGTTCGCTGCGATCCGGAACCTCCGTGAGCACCATAACTCGGAAATGGCTGCGTCAACCGCGATGGTCACATAACCTGCCCCAGGTTATGCAGCTTTCCGTTCGGTATTACCACTCGACGGAAAGCGCAGTGTGCTCATCGACGACGTGGCCTCACTCAGCACAGTGGCGACTCGAACCAATTGTTCGTCCGTCAGCTCAGAGAAGATTGGCAGAGACAGAACTTCAGCTGCCGCCCGGTTGCTTTCCGGAAAATCCTCAGACCTGTAACCCAGGTATTCGAAGCACTTCTGCATATGCAGAGGAATGGGATAATAGACTGCACAACCCACGCCTTCGTCACGCATATACTGCATCACGGAATCACGCATGCCACCGCGAATTCGCAGTGTGTACTGATTAAAGACGTGTCGTTGATCAGCAGCCGTCACCGGGGGATCAATGGAGCTCAACAGATTCAGGCCTCGGAAAAGTTCCGCATAGCGGCGAGCATTCTGGCGTCGCGCTTCTGACCAATTCTCGAGATGCCGCAGCTTGACTCGCAATATGGCGGCCTGCAGTGCGTCAAGCCGGCTGTTGAAGCCGACTTCCACATGATTATACCCGCCGACGTCGCCATGCACTCTCAAACGTTTCAGCCGCGCAGCTAATTCAGCATCATCGGTCGTAATAATTCCACCGTCGCCGGCTCCGCCCAGATTCTTGGTGGGGAAGAAGCTGAAACAGCCCACCGTCCCCAGCACTCCCGCGCGACGACCGCGGTATTCCGCACCAATCGCCTGACATGCGTCTTCAATCAACGGAATGTTGTTGCGAACCGATAGTCGCCACAGCGTTTCCATATCAGCGCATTGTCCAAAAATATGGACTGGCATGATGGCTTTTGTATTCTCGTCGATCGCGTCCTCAACCTGCTGCGGGTCCAGGTTGTAGGTCACCGGATCGATATCCACAAACTTCGGGCGAGCACCTACGCGGTGGATTGCGCCAGCTGTGGCAAAGAAGGTGAACGGGCTCGTGATGACTTCGTCGCCCTGGCCAATGCCAAGCGCCAGCAGCGATAAAACAAGGGCGTCAGTACCGGATGCACATCCAATGGCATGGCGTGCGTCACAGTAATCGGCAATTTCTGCCTCTAGCTGATCAACCTCTTCGCCAAGCACGAAGTGTTGTGTTTCAAATACATGGTCAACGGTCGCACGGATCTCCTCTTTGATGGTCTGGTGCTGAGCAACCAGATCAATAAAAGGCACCGGTTCCGGGGCTGTCGAGTTGGCGGGATCATCAAAGGCGGGCATCGAGCGACTCCATTCGCTGCTAAACGCCGTCCGAAGACGGCATATCTCCGGCAGACTAGGCCAAAGATTCGGGGCTGTCAAGATGTTCACAACGGCCAGGAAATTCAGTAAACCGTTGTTGAGCATGGAGTTATCAATTCCAATACGGTTGAAAACACACTGCTCTTAGCTTGTTATCGTCCTGACGGTCGTATCAACCACAGCGGTCAAATGGATTTTTCCACCAACCAGGAATGCAACGGCCTTTCAGGGGCTGAAAAAAGCGGCTAAACAATCGCCGTCATTCACCCGCTGTCAGGTGAATGATGCCGTGACGGAAGACACTCGCCAGACGTGTCGCTAACCTTTGTTAGAGCAGTTATTTTATTGTCGTAAACGATACCGGCTCGTGGGAGTAACGAAACTGCTGCCAAAAAGCGTTCTTCACGTCCACACGTCAGCGTGAAACGCAGTCAGGCCCGAATTTCCTGAATTCCATCCCTTTGACGCCAAAGTCACACTCCTATGCGCCCATGGATTCTCTCTGAAACGAATTATACCCAGGTCAAAGACTGCGAATACAGCGTTGCAGTACTGCCCATGGGGGCGACGGAGCCACACAATCTGCATCTGCCGTACGGAACAGACACGTTTCAGGCCGACATTATCGGTTCAAAAGTCTGCGAAGCTGCCTGGAATCGTGGGGCAAAGGTGGTGATGCTGCCGGCCATTCCGTATGGCACCGAGACGAATCAGGCCAAATGTCGGCTGTCGATGAACGTAAATCCATCGACGCTGGCCTGCGTCATACGGGATCTTGTGGACTCTCTGGACGGTCATGGCATTCACAAGCTGGTGATCCTGAACAGCCATGGAGGCAATGAATTCAAGCCCTTGCTAAGAGAACTGCATGGCACAACACCTGTGCAGATCTTCCTGTGTGACTGGTTTCGAGGCATCACCGCGGACGTGCAAAAGGATATCTTTGATGACGCCGGTGATCACGCAGGCGAAATGGAGACGGCTCTCGGTCTGGCGTTCTTCAACGACTTTGTACTGAAGCACGACGATGGTTCCATCGTGGCTGATGACGGAGCCGTCAACCCGACTCGCTTTGACGCCATCAACAATGGCTGGGTAAGCATTACCCGCGCCTGGCACCTGCTGACTTCGAATACCGGTTCCGGCAATCCTCATCCCGCCACGGCAGAAAAGGGAGAACGCCTGATGCAGGTAATTGTTGACCGCCTGTCCGCATTCCTTGTCGAACTGGCAGAATCTCCGGTCGACGAGCAATTTCCGTTTTAAGCGAGAAGCGGAAAAATGCTGCCTGATAAATCCGCCCGCTGACATCAGGAAATTGTGTCAGCCGTGATCCGCCAACTGTTTCCGATCGTTTCCTGACCGCCTCCGTTTAGGTTCATCCATCATGAAGACGACGTGCGCGTTGCTGCTGTTTGGTCTGACACAATCCATCGTCTCTGCCCAGAACGTCGACGACTGGACGGAAGCGAATCTGGATTCACTGGTCCAGCTGTACTTTCATTTACATCAGCATCCGGAATTGTCATATCAAGAACAGGAGACGTCCGCGCGGATCGCACAGGAATGGAAGACCGCCGGGTTTGACGTCACTTCCAACGTTGGTGGGTTCGGTGTTGTGGCACTGCTGAAGAACGGCAACGGGCCGACCGTGATGTTGCGCACGGACCTGGATGCATTGCCGGTGACTGAGTTAACCGGACGGGAATATGCGTCGAAAGTCGTCGTTAAGAACACGGACGGCAGTCAAACCGGTGTCATGCACGCCTGTGGGCACGACATTCACATGACCAATCTTGTCGGCGTGGCTCGTTATCTGGCGGCACACAGAGACCGCTGGCAGGGAACGCTGATGCTGATCGGACAACCGGCAGAAGAACGTGTGGGTGGAGCGAAAGCCATGCTGAAAGACGGCCTGTTTGAACGATTTCCCAAACCGGATATGGCCATTGCTCTGCATGTGGCGGGCAATATGCAGGCCGGGAAAGTCGGTTATCGCAGCGGTTACTCACTTGCCAACGTAGACAGCGTAGATATTACGATGAAAGGACGGGGCGGCCATGGATCGGCGCCGCACACAACAATCGATCCAGTCCTGCTGGCCGCAGAACTTGTGGTGTCGCTGCAGACGATCGTCAGTCGTGAGATCAAACCACTGGAACCCGCCGTTGTGACCGTGGGCTCGATCCATGGAGGCACAAAACACAATATCATCGGCGACGAATGCAAACTGCAATTGACGGTGCGCAGCTACGCTGACGATGTGCGGAAACATTTGCTGGAAGCCATCGAGCGCAAAGCCAAAGCGGTAGCAATCGGTGCACGTGCCCCGGCACCAATCGTCACCGTTTCGGAAGGTACACCTTCTCTGTACAACGACGACGATCTTGCCGCCCGGGTGGGCTCTGTGCTGAAACGAACTGTGGGAAAGGACAACGTGGAATACGTGGAGCCCGTCATGGGAGCCGAAGATTTCAGTCTGTACGGTAAGGCCGGCGTACCGATTCTGATGTATCGCCTTGGCAGTGTCAGCGAACGACGCCTGGAACAATACAAGGCCGCCGGACAGACACCGCCGTCATTACATTCACCGATCTACTATCCGGACTTCGAACTCACCCTGCGCACGGGCGTGGCCACGATGGTGGAAACCGTGCTGGAGCTGATGGGAAGTAGGCTGCAATGACTACTCTACAGCCCAGTCCTGCAACGCTGTGACGCTGGGTTCTGCTTGTGCGGCGAGTGCCTCCAGAGCATCGACCACGGCCAGACAGCCGGGTAACGTCGTCACACACGGTACTCCGTGCGTTACCGAAGCGGCCCGGATGCGACCTTCGTCTGTTCGTGCGCCCTTGCCGCTGGGAGTGTTGAAGATGAAGTGGATCTCCTGGTTGGCCATCAGGTCCAGCAGATTTGGACGCCCTTCCTGCAGCTTCTTCACGGTATTAACGTCCAGTCCGGCATCTTTGAAGACGCGTGCCGTGCCCGATGTGCAGACGATGCTGAAACCCAGTGCCAACAGACGACGCGCGGGTTCAATCATCTTCTGTTTGTACGATGCCGCAATACTAATGAACACGTTGCCGGTGCTGGGAAGATTCGCACCGGCGGCTGTTTGGGCCTTGGCAAACGCCATCGGAAACTCGGCATCGATGCCCATCACTTCGCCGGTCGAACGCATCTCCGGCCCCAGCACAATGTCCACACCAAAGAACCGGTTGAACGGAAAGACGCTTTCTTTGACCGACGTATATTCTGGTACGATCTCTGACGTAACCCCCTGCTCTTTCAATGATACCCCCGTCATCGCCTTGGCTGCGATTTTCGCCAATGATCGGCCTGTGGCTTTGGATACGAATGGCGATGTGCGGCTGGCTCGCGGATTGACTTCCAGAACATAAACGGCGTGGCCATCGTCTTCGGCTTTGACGGCGAACTGAATATTCATCAGGCCGCAAACCTGCAGCTCCTTTGCCAGAGCATGAGTAGCCGTCCGAATTTCGTCCAGTACATCACCTGGCAGAGAATGCGGCGGCAGGGCACAGGCGGAATCGCCGGAATGGACGCCGGCTTCTTCGATGTGTTCCATGACGCCGCCGACGACGGTGTCGGTGCCGTCAGAAACTGCGTCGACGTCCACTTCAATGGCGTCTTCCAGAAACTTGTCGATCAGCACCGGCTTGTTCGGCGATACATCCACAGCCTCGGTCATGTATCGTACCAGTGACGCCTGGTCGTAGCAGATTTCCATCGCTCGCCCACCAAGCACGTAGCTGGGGCGGACCAGCACGGGATAGCCGACACGATCGGCCGCTGCTCG
>JAQWLN010000051.1 GCA_029247265.1 Fuerstiella sp. | reverse complement strand
ACGAATTGTGTCATCGTGATAGTCAATTCCAGCGTGCACCGTTAAACTTGTCATGTCTGTTGCTCCCGATGTGTTGTCTAATTCACCAACCAGCATCGTAGCTGATTCGTGAGCAACAGACTTTTCATCCCCATCTGGCTTTGCCAGTGCGCATCGGAAGAACACCGGCAAAGCCAGTGGCACCCAAGCGGAAGAACGCAGGCAATACCAGCGGCCCCCGAGCCGGCATCATGACGGTTGAGACGCGCGCAACTTGTACTTCTGCACCTTGCCTGTCGCGGTGCGCGGCAGGGCGTTACTGAACCTGACGATCGTCGGGCACTTGAAGTGCGCCAGTCGTTCACGAGCAAAGTCGATCAGTTCGGGTTCAGTGGCTTCGATACCGGATTTCAGAACGACGACTGCAGCAACGGTTTCTCCCCATCTTTCGTGGGGTAAACCGATCACGGCGACTTCCGCAACCGCCGGATGAGCGAACAATGTATTCTCGATCTCAATCGACGAGACATTCTCTCCGCCCGTGATAATCACGTCCTTGCGGCGGTCTGCAATTGTCAGGTACCCGTTCTCACCAATGTATCCGCTGTCGCCGCTGTAAAACCATTCGTCCTGAATTGCGTTTTGCGTTGCCGAGGAATCATCCCAGTACCGATCCAGAACCACGTTACCCTGAGCCAGCACCTCGTTTTCATCACTTGTCCGGAGTGATGCGCTCAGAACCGGCGGACCGGCACATCCCAGACGCTGGGCGCGTTCAGCGGATGAAAGTGAATCGTCTTCTGCCAGAGCGCGATTAACGGTCAGAATCGGCGAAGTCTCCGTGAGTCCGTAGGCCTGAATGAATTCCCAGCCGAGTTCGATTTCGACTCGTTCGATGAGTTTCGTCGGAGGCGGCGCGCCAGCGACTACGATTCGCACGCGGCCCCGCCCTGGAATCGGGCCATCCCAGGATCCTGCCGCGTCCAGGATTGCCGCCACGACCGTTGGAGCCATACACATTAACGTGACACCGTGCTGCTCGATCCGCCGCAGGATTTCAGCACCGTCCACATTTCGCAATACGATCTGACTGGCTCCCATTCCTGCCAGTAGATACGGCATGCCCCAGCCGTTGCAGTGAAACATGGGTAGCGTGTGCAGATAGACATCCCGGTCAGTGACTGCCAGATGCAGACCGAACACAGTCGCGTTGATCCACAGATTGCGATGTGTCAGACACACTCCCTTGGGACGAGCCGTCGTGCCGCTGGTGTAATTGATGGTGGCCAGGGCATCTTCGGTGCCGTTCCATGTCTGCGGTTCCGCCGTCGATTGAAACAGCTGCTGGTCACCTTCCTGATTCAGAACAATTCGACGCTGACCAATCCCTGCCAGGGATTCGCCCAATTCCGCATCAACCAACAGCAACGTCGCGCCGCTGTGTTCATAAATATAACTGACTTCGCTGCGATTCAATCGAAAGTTGATCGGCACCAGAACGCGCCCAAAACCGCTGACTCCGAAAAATGAGACCAGCATTCTGGCCGAATTCTTTGACACAATCGCGACGCGTTCACCAGGTTCGATGCCCATGGCGTCAAGCGTTGCCGCCTGAGCGCGTGCGAGTCGCACAACGTCACCATAGCTCAGTTCACCCAGCGAAGCGCCGACTTCACTCGGATCGTCAATCACACCGCGGCGCGAAGGAAACACCGTGCCCGCACGATTAATAAAATCGCTGATCGTGAGAGGTCGATGCATGCCGTTATCTGCTGAGCGAAGGACTGTGAAAGGGCCGGGACTCTCACAATAATAGTGCTCATCCACACGCGTGGCTATTCGACGTCCGTAGCTAAGACGCCGCACGCTGCAATGCCGTTACCGACGCCGTTGCATCACAAGAACCAGTCCCGCCATCAGCACGACAGCCGCCGCTCCGGAGGACCCGGAAACTCCATGTACAAGACCGGAAACGGTCAACAGCACCGCCCATTGCGTGACAGTCGGACCAGGCCGATGCCGCCGTCGTGATGGATCGGTGACGGAAGGTGGAGAGTAAGGGTTCATCTATTCCACAACCGATTCAGGTTGAGCGTTCGGCATGGTGGCTGTTTCTTTTATGACGGGATTCACCGTGTCGTGAACTATCGTCGTCCGAGCGACTTGCCGTCTAGGATTCAGGCCTTCGGTCATCGGGACCGGATAATAGCGTCGATTGACACGGTGATATCTTGCCAGTTTCGGGAGGTTGCCACCACGGGCTCGACGGCTCAGACGAACAGCCACAAATGTCTGTTTCTGAAGTACGGGGGTTTCAGTAAGCATCGACGCGACTGCGGGGCGCCCAGTTTTCTTCAGCCGTCAGACGTACCAATAATGAGGCAGAGTTAGCCTGAGATAACTACGCGTCTGAGTTTCAGGAATGCCGCCCTAGGGCTGCGGTGGAATTGTCAGACAAAGGGCGCTCCCTCATTCAGTCCCAGTGTCGGATTCACTCTCGACTCGCATGGAATCGGGACGACGGCGGCGGGGATGCCATTTCGACACGCCCCTCTGGATCACAACATACCTGCGGATAGTCGGTGTGCGTGCCTGGATCCAGCCTGCGTTCGACGTAGTGCAGGACGGCAGCCTGCGTTGTACGTAGCGCCGGAGATGAAACGGATCGCGGTCAGATTGACGGCAGGTCGTCGATGAGCCCATCACCGTCGAGTCGTGGTTGGGCACCGTCGTTTCATTATTGAGTATGGTCCCCTCAGCCGGCGAGTTTATGTTCACGCGGTCAATCGGGGCGGAAATCGTGACCGTCCATGTTTTGTGCTGTTCCGCGGTCATCTTGCCGTTGACGGTAACAGTGATCGCCTTCTGTTTTTTCTGTGTCGAATCGTTTACGTGGTATATCCTGCCGCCTCTTCTATGGCCCGAATTTGAATTTACTGCCCAATGTCTGGGCGCGGTTAGCGGACGCAGGGTGACTTCCATAGGCACTGCAGTGGACAAAAAAGTATGTACGGTGTCACAGTTGATGTGTGGCGGGCTGCGAAAAAAGAGACGTCAAATGAACCTTCCGGCCACCTCCCGTTTCGGCATCAAACAGGAATACCGGGGGCGATCGGCGGGCAAAATTGGCAGCAGATTCAGCCAATATTTCGAAGTTCGAGTGCCACAGTGCGATCAACAGGTTCTGCCGGGCGACAGGGGAAGACGGCGGCAGGACGGCAACAGGTCGACCAACGGACGGTCTCAGTCAGTTTTGACAGCAAAATTTGGTCTTTGCATGCGGAAAACAGGCGCACAACAGAGGTAGTCCTTGTTGACACGCCTGGGCAACGCCTCTAGCATGCTCGCTCATCGGCTGCTGGGCTTTCACGAGTTCGCTCGAACCGTTTCAAACGGTGTGTTTTGCGGCCGAAAAAGGTGCTCTGGAGAGGTGGCAGAGTGGCCGATTGCACCGGTCTTGAAAACCGGCGTAGGGTCAAACCTACCGGGAGTTCGAATCTCCCCCTCTCCGCTCTACAGCAAGGACTTACGTCAATCAGACGTAAGTCCTTTTTTTGTTTGTGTACTCAGGAAATGTACTCACTGGCTTCCGCTGGTCGGCTCATCAGGGCTGCAAGCTTGTCAGTTGCTTTGGCCTGGGAGTCCTGCATCAGGTGAGCGTACATGTCGGCAGTCGTTGCGAAACTGGAGTGGCCCAGTCGCTGCTGAATGATCTTCATGTCCACGCCGGCATACAGCATCAGGGACGCCTGAGTGTGCCGTAGGTCGTGAAACTTCACGTCTGCGAGTCCGAGTTTTTTTTCGAATCGGATACCAGCACTGTGAGTTGAAACTGCTGCCACGCAGGCGTCGGCCAAATGTGTTCGGGAAGATGATCGGCACCTCTGAGGGATCGAACCCTTCTGCCTTCGCTTTCTCCATTCGGTCCGTCAATGCCTTGACAGCGATCGGTTCCAGCGTGACGACGCGCTTACTTTTTTTCGTCTTGGGGGGCTTCTCATTCAACCGCCCCTTCCCGGTGGCTTCTGCGGCTTTCTTAGACAATTCTTCCATCGTCTTTCGAACGGAAAGGACGCCTTCTCTCAAATTCACTGCGGACCAGTCGAGCGCGAATATTTCCCTCAGCCGAAGCCCAGTCATAATCGCCAGCGTGATCACGTCACCAAGCCTGTTCGTTTTGCATTCGTCAAACAGCTCCCAACACTGCTCGGGCTCCAGTGGGCACACTTCACGTCGATCAACCTTTGGGATGTCTAAAGCATTGCACGGGTTGAACGGAATTTTCTTAAGCTTCACACCTTTGTTGAGTGCGTTCCGCAGCACACGAATGGAACGAAGTCGCTGATTGTCTGTGAACCCCTTCCGTTTCAACGTCGCCTGCCACTTTTGAAGACGCTCACCGTCCAAGTTGGTCAACTTTACGGCACCGATGAACGGCAAGGCAAACAGCCTTGTGGCTGCCTCATATTCTTCGTAGGTTTTTCCGGCCCTATTCACGGCCACGTCGTCGGCAAGCCAGGTGTCCAGGTATGCAGCCAACGAGTCTTTCGAAACGACCGACTTGCTGTTCAGTTTCGCTTGCTGCTTTAGTGCGTCCAGTTTCTCGATGACTTCGGCCTGGGACTTTCCGTACACCGTCTTCTGCGCACGTTTACCGCCCTGTCGTCCGAGGCTAAGTCGACCGACCCAACGGCCGTCGGATTCACGCTGAAATATTGTGCCTTCGCCTTTGCCTCGCTTGCCCATCGTCTTTTGTCTCCTGAAATGAGTTCTTGTTCAGATCACTTTGTCCGATGTGCCGCCACACGGCAGCGTGTACTGCAAAACTTTGCGATTGTCCGCACTGATTCAAACACTGTGCCACAGTTCTCGCATTCGATGGAGTGATAGACCGGTTCCTGCCGCATCTTGTACGCCTTCTACCTGCAGCTTTTGGCGCAATACTGCTGGTCCGGTCGGCTCGGCTTAAAACGCTTGCCGCAAATTGAACACTTGAGTTGCTTTGCCATGACAGCCCTATCATACGACATAATGCGCCCCTATATATCGTTACACTCGGAGATTGGGGCAGTTCAAGCCGCCTCAGTTATTGAGGCTCAGTTCGTCTCGCGAGATTTAGCGAGGATTGACAACGGACTCGTATCGGTCACAGTGTTCGCGGCGAAAGGCAAGTGCCGCGTTGCAGTAATTGGTTGCTTCATAAATCATCAATTGAGGTCTTCTGCGGGACAGTCTTATCTTGGGTGCTACCAGAGCAATTTTGTGTAAAACATCATGTGTGTTTTACAGATAGCGAATAGTATGTAGGTCGATGTCACAAATCGCTCTCGCACGAGCCGGACAGCCCTGCCGCTCAGGATGTTGGTGGGACTTTCTGAATGGCTGATCACCTAAACATCATCCCTCTCTTCCTTGGCCATCTTTCGCCAGTCCGTTCGCATCATCACTCATCAGCTTCTCGGGCACTCAGATATGTTTGAAGGTGCGGGCGGGTATAACGAACGATGACTTGCATAGTGCCAAGTGCGTAGATCGTTATGCAGGACACCCATAACGACAACGCTCCGATTATGAACGCCGGTGAATGATTAAGCCCAAACAACCAACTGACAAAGAGGTGGGTAGTTTTGGGATTCAGGCTGGCCACGAGGATTCCTATGGCAAGCCAGCACTGCCAATGAGTAAACGCTTTCCTGCGACAAGCCCTCCACGCTGACTTTTGCTCCGAACGTGACAAGCCCGAGAGTTCTGGAATCAAGTGAATACTCCAATAAATGATCGGTGACGCCCTGGGTTTGGATTCCGGCGCCTTGTACGGATCATCATTCATCAGCCACCGCCTTCCCCCGCTTCCGATACAGCCACTTCAGCACGCCGTAGAACAGGGCGAAGAGGGTGACAATCAACCAGTGGTGAATGAACAGGCAGTATTCTCCACTTCCTGACAAGACTTTTCCGCCGGGTAGGAGTTGAGTGGCACCAAGTTTTGCAGCGGTTGATTCGAAGCACCTATTTACAGAGTCCAATTCGCCTTCACCTAACGTCCTGACACATGCCGTCACTCGGCCAGTCGCAACCTGCAGGATGAAGCCATTCGATTCCATACCGAGAGCACAGAGGGAAAAGAGAATTCACGGCGGTCGGACTCTGTTTTCTCTGCGGACGCCTGTTCAGAACGCCGCGATCTCCCCCGCGGAAAAAACATCGGCGGGATTCACGTTTCAGGTGATTGCCCCGAGCGCCTCGCATCAAAAAGCGTCATGCCAAGCGCGGTTCGCGTGCATTTTCGACGACGGGACGGAATAATTGTAAGCTTCCGCTCATCGCCCTCCATCCAGTAAGCGAACCCTTATGTCCTTCCGCGTTGTGTGTCTGTTGTTGTGTTCCGTCGCATCTTGCTGTTCTTACTCCATGCAATCCGTCCTGGCGGATCCCCCGGACGGGTGGCACGCGGTGACAGTTCCCGATGTTTGGCGGAAGATGCCAACGGGAGATCTGGCGCCCGTGAAAGGCTTCTCGTGGTATCGGGCGCTGATCAAAGTGCCGGCGGACTGGCAGGGGGCCGAGCTGACACTATTCGTGGAAGCACTGGATGACGCTCGAGCAACGTATGTCAACGGAACAAACGTTGGCGCGACCGGAACATTCCCGCCTCGGTTTCGCAGCGGATTGGGTGAAAAGGGGCGATACAAAGTCGCTGCCGAACTGATCAAACCCGGAGAATTCAACTGTATTGCCGTTCGCGTTTTCCAAAACGATCCCCGCCCCAACTTCAGCGTGGCTCCGCCCGTGTTGCTGAACGCAGATAAGAAACAGGGCATTCGGCTGGATGGCAACTGGCATTATCGTCCTGGTGATGATGTCAGCTACGCACAGGCATCGGCGGCCGACTTCGGCATCGATACAACAACGCCATTTGCAGAGACGAAACTTCGCAAGCTGGGCGGATACTCAAAACTGGACAAGGTGGACGATGTCGAACGCTATGTCACTCGCCGCAAGGGTGACAATGCCCCGTTGACCCCACAGGAGGCAGAAAAGAATTTCCAGGTGCCGGACGACCTGGAGATTCAGCTAGTCCTGAGCGAGCCTGAGATCGCTCAACCGCTGTTCATGACATGGGACGAGCGGGGGCGAATGTGGGTGATGGAATATCGACAGTATCCGGACATTGCCGGCGTCAAGATGGTCAGTCGCGACGTGTATCTTCGCAGTGTCTACGACAAAGTGCCGGAGCCTCCGCCACACGGCGCCAAAGGACGAGACCGCATCTCCATTCACGAAGACACGGATGGTGACGGCGTTTATGACAAACATAAGATCTTCGTCGACGGACTCAACCTGGCGTCATCGGTGGCCATCGGACGTGGCGGAGCGTTCGTCACAAATCCGCCGTACCTGCTGTTCTACCCAGACAAAGATGGCGACGATATTCCCGACGGTGATCCGGAGGTTCTGCTGGAAGGCTTCGGCATGGAAGACTCACATTCCGTCATCAACAGTCTGCGTTTCGGCCCTGACGGCTGGCTGTATGGCGCTCAGGGAAGCACAGTTTCCGCCAACGTCAAACGTCCGGGAACAAAAGACAAACCGATCCGTACCATGGGGCAGCAGATCTGGCGTTATCATCCGGAACGAAAAACGTTTGAAGTTTTTGCTGAAGGCGGTGGCAACACCTTTGGAGTTGAAATCGACGACAAGGGACGCGTTTATTCCGGGCATAACGGCGGGGACACGCGCGGCTTTCACTACGTGCAGGGCGGGTACTATCGAAAGGGATTCGGTAAACACGGTCCACTGTCCAATCCTTATTCCTTCGGTTACTTCGAGAACATCAAACATCACAGTGTGGCCCGGTTCACTCACAACTTCGTCATATACGAAGAAGGCGTTCTGCCCGCTGAGTACCACGGGCGATTATTCGGAATCGAACCGCTGCAGGGACAGGTGGTCATGAGCCATTTCCGTCCCTATCAATCGTCGTTTGAAACAGAAGACATTTCGCGAGTGATCAAAACGAACGACCAGTGGTTTCGTCCGGTAGACATCAAGACCGGCCCCGACGGAACGATCTATGTCGCAGACATGCACGAGCAGCGTATCGATCACAGCAGCCATTACGCAGGACGAATTGACCGTACAAGTGGTCGCATTTATCGACTGAAACCGAAAACCGAGCCATCAAAAACAACAACGGCATTCGATGCAGGTAAAGACCTGGTGAAGGCACTGCAACATCCAGCCAAGTGGCACCGTCAAACAGCCCTGCGGCTGATTGGCGACCGTAAGGATGCCTCCCTGATTCCGCCACTGCTGACTCAGGTAAACGAATCTGTGGGGCAAACGGCCATCGAATCACTCTGGGCCCTGCATCTGAGCGGGGGACTGACGACGGATATCGCGAGGGAAATGCTGGCACACGAAGATCAGTTTGTTCGTGCATGGACAGTACGTCTGTTATGCGATCATTATCAGGTGGCCCCGGTGATTGCGAAGGCACTGGCGGACCTGGCGGCGAATGAAGCCTACATCGAAGTGCGGAAACAGCTGGCATCATCAGCCAAACGTCTTCCGGCAAAGGACGCTCTGCCGATCATTCGCAATCTGCTGAGGTACGACGAAGACGCAGCAGATATTCATCAGCCCCTGCTGCTCTGGTGGGCTCTGGAAGCGAAATCGGTCAATACAGGCCGCGACCTGATACTGGACATCGTTCTGTCCGATGACGAAGTCTGGCAACGACCGCTGATGAAGCAGCATCTGACCGAACGCCTGATGAAACGATACGCTCTTGCGGGCAGTCGGGAAGAACTGCTGGCCGCAGCTGAGCTATTGGGCAAAGCCCCCGACAAAGAAACGACCGGATTGCTGCTGAAAGGTTTCGAAGATGCCTACAAAGGAAGGTCACTGGCAGGAATTCCCGATGAACTCGTCAATGCCATCGCAGCGACCGGCGGTGGCTCGGTCGCTCTGCGACTGCGCCAGGGCGACCCCAACGCCATCACAGAGGCCGTTGCCGCAGTCGGCAACAGCAAAGAAGGGCTAGCCACTCGCCGACAATACCTTGAGATCTTCGGACAGGTCCGGCGTTCCGAATTCATACCCGTTCTGCTGCAGATCGTCGACAGTGAGCAGGATGGGTCACTGGTGTCAGCGGCGCTAACCGCGCTGCAGGCGTTCGACGACGTGCGAATTGGTGAACGCGTTGTCGGCAGTTTTGCACAACTGCCTGAAGATGCTCGCGTGGTCGCGGAAACGTTACTGGCCAGTCGGCCGGTGTGGGCGCTGGCTCTGTTGAACGCCGTTAACACCGACACTCTGAAGTCAGACCAGGTTTCAGAAACGGGTCTGCGAAAAATGCTGCTGCATGACAACAAAGAAATCAAACAACTGGTCAGCAAACACTGGGGCTCGGTCGCAGGTGCGACCACCCTACAGATGCAGGCAAGAGTAACACACCTCACCGAGTTGCTGAACAGTGCGTCCGGAAACCCGAAAAAGGGCAAGCCACTATTCATGAAGAACTGCGGCAAGTGCCACCGACTGTTTGAAGAAGGTGGTCACATTGGACCGGATCTGACGTCGTTCAAGCGAGACAATCAGGAACGCATTCTGGCGAATGTCGTAAACCCGAATCTTGAAATCCGAGAAGGATTTGAAAACCACATCGTGCTGACCGCTGATGGGCGGGTCGTCAACGGTTTTCTGGCCGACCAGGACAGTCAGGTCGTCGTTCTGCGCGGTGTCGACGGACAGAACAACATTCTGCGACGCGACGAGATTGACGAAATGATTGTCAGCAAAGTGTCAATCATGCCTGAGGGCGCTCTGAAGAATCTCAGCGAGCAGGACATTCGCGACCTGTTTGCCTACCTGAGATCATCACAGCCCGTGAACTACTGATGCTGCCACGGGCTGTCATGTCACTCAGAAAATGATTTGACTGCTTCTTCGACTGTTGGATAGTTCTCAAACAGCTTGTGGAATCCCACAACCTGAAATGCCTCGGCAATGAAGCCTTCCAGTCGTGCAAACTTGACGGCTCCATTGGCTTTCTGCATCCGTGAATGAGCGCGAATCATCATGCCGAATCCAAGGCTGGAAATGAATTCGAGTTTATGGCAATCAAAGATAAGGTTGATGTGGCCAGTTTCGACTTCCTCCTCGAGTCGAGTGAAGAAAGTTTCAGCGCTGTCAGTGTCCAGCTTGCCTGCGAGTTCAACGACAAGCACATCGCTCGCGTCTTCCCACTGATAGGAATTAAATTTGATCATCAGTTCCCAGCCTCATCCTTAGATTCAGTATTACAAAAACACGTATCGCTACTGATTCAAGAGTCGCAATCAGGGTGCGCGTGCGCTCGGTCTGTGTTCGCTAAGCTGCACTTCATGTGCTCACTGTATGGGTAGATCCCCGTCAGTGCAACAATGTCGTCATCCCTTCGGCGATGCGTGCAGCCACCAGAAGCCCCACATATTCCGGGAAGAGCCGAGCTGGCAATTCCAAATCCGGTTTTTCGTGGGGGGAGACAAGTGGAAGGCCCGTGCAGGGTTGCTACACTTGGCTGCGGTTCGGCAACGTTTTTGGGGCTTGGGAGCATACCGCAGACCTTTCCAGCCCACTGAATTGACCAATTTCCTATGACAGGCCGTGTGCAATCCACACCATTGGTTCCGAGCTACGATTTAAATACGCAACCCGGACTGCGCAAACACCACACTCCAACATGCACGCCCCCCCTAAACAGGGTAATCAATGAGACCTGCTTTCCCTTGCCTGATGCTGGCTTTGGCATGTGAAGTCATTCCAGCAGACTGGTCGACGTGGCCACTCACAAACCTGGCAGGGGATGAATAGAAGATGGGCCTGCTGACTAAAATGGCCGATCCTCGGCCCGAAGAAACTCAGGACATTGGCCGAAACCCGAGACTCATGCCTGGTGATTGCTGGTAACCGGCTCTAGACGATCACTGCAGACGAGTCGAACGAGCTTCTGATCCCGTCGCTGCCCTCACTCGAACCAAGGAATAATCTGTGGACACCGTTCTCCAGCACCTGAACAGCCAGCAACAAGCCGCACTCGACGAGTTGTTCGAGTTTCTGCGAATACCCAGCGTCAGCGCGGACTCGGCGTTTCTGCCTGACATGCAGCGCTGTGCAGATTTCGTGTTGCAGTCCATGAGCACTGCGGGACTGACGGCTGAGATAATCCCCACGAAAGGACACCCGATTGTCTATGGTGAGCGCATCGAAGATGCCTCTCTACCCACCGTCCTGGTGTACGGCCACTACGACGTCCAGCCTCCTGATCCACTCGAACTCTGGACAACTCCCCCGTTCGAGCCGCAGATTCGCGATGGCAGGATCTATGCACGTGGTGCCACGGACGACAAGGGACAGGTGTTCACACATTTAAAGTCGATTCAGGCGTGGGTGGAAAAAACCGGGAGGTTGCCCGTGAACGTCAAGTTCCTGATCGAAGGTGAAGAAGAGGTTGGCAGCGACAACCTGGATCGATTCCTTGCAGATAACAAAGAACGCTTGAAGGCTGATGTCGCTGTCATCAGCGATACCAGTCAATACGGTGACGGCATCCCCTCAATCACGTACGGTCTGCGAGGCATCGTGGCGGCGGAAGTCCGTCTGACAGGTCCTTCCAAGGATCTGCACAGCGGCGTGTTCGGCGGCAGTGTGGCGAATCCCATCAACGCCATCGCCCGATTATGCGGCAGCCTTGTGGACGAAGCAGGTAGCGTGCAGATTCCGGGGTTCTACGACGATGTCATTGAACTGTCAGACAAAGAGAAACAGGAATTTGTCCGTCTGCCGTTTTCTGAGGATACATTTCTGGCCGAAACCGGCAGCGGAGCGGTCTTTGGTGAAGCGGGATATTCAACACTTGAACGCCGCTGGGTACGACCAACGTGCGACATCAACGGCATTGTCGGCGGATACACGGGCGAAGGCCCCAAGACCATCGTCCCGTCAAAGGCCACTGCAAAAGTGACCTGTCGACTGGTACCTGGACAGAATCCCAAAAAGATTCTGACCGCACTGGAATCCTTTCTGCGCGAACGATGTCCACCGGGACTGACGTTCGAATTTCTGACTTTTCATGGATGCGAAGCCTTTGTCTTCGACCCGAATAGTGAATGGATCAACGCGGCCAGTGCTGCTCTGCAGGCGGCCTTCGGCAGTCCCCCCGTGTTTATTCGGGAAGGTGGATCGATCCCTGTGGTTTCCAGCTTTCAGCAGATATTGGGAATCGATACATTGCTGCTCGGCTGGGGGCGGAATACAGATGACCTGCACAGTCCAAACGAACATTTCCACGTCGCAGACTTCCATAACGGTATCCTGGCCAGTGCCCACCTGTGGCAGAAACTGGCGGATGTTCAGCGATAACCAAACGTGTTTTTCATGTAAACGCAGGCAACTGCTCGGCCCGATGTGCTGGCAGGCATTGTTCCACCGAATAAGATTCCCACGCCTGCGTCTCGTACTGATATGGTGTCAGAGCTGACACCGTCGAACTCAATCAAAGGACATAACAAATGCTGGATCTGCAATTCATCTGCGACAACCGCGATGAAGTTGAGCAGAATTGTAAAGCCCGCGGCGTAGCCGTGGATCTTGATGCCGTCATCCGACTTCGTGACGAACGCAGTAAGCTGATCGTTGCCGGCGATGCACTCCGCCGGCAACAGAAAGAAACGTCGTCAAAGATCCCCAAAGCCTCAGCTGACGAACGGCCGGAACTCATCGAGAACGGGAAGCAGTTGCGCACACAGATCTCTGAAACTGAGTCTCGCCAGAAACAGGTGGAAACGGAACTGCGTGAACACCAGGCTCCGATTCCCAACATGACGCATCCGGACGTCCCGGTCGGCGGTGAAGATGACGCCAGTGAAGTTCACTTAAGCGGACAGATCCGGGACTTTGGGTTCACACCACAGGACCACGTCGACATTGCAGCAAAACTCGATCTGATCGATTTTGAAGCCGGTTCACGAGTTGCCGGCCACGGGTTCTATTATCTGAAAAACGACGCCGTCATGCTGGAAATGGCGCTGGTCCAGTTCGCCTTAAGCAAGCTTCGTGAAGAGGGTTTTACCCTGTACACCACGCCCGACCTGGCACGTGACTCGGTCCTGGAAGGAATTGGCTTCAATCCTCGCGGCGACGAAACGCAGATCTATTCCGTCGCCGAAACCGATCTGAGCCTTGTCGCAACGGCAGAAATCACGCTCGGCGGGGCGATGCAGGATCAAACGCTGGACATCGCCGACCTGCCTTTGAAGTGTGCAGGACTGTCGCACTGTTTTCGCACAGAGGCGGGAGCTCACGGGCGGAAAACTCGCGGGATCTACCGTGTCCATCAATTTACCAAGGTGGAAATGTTTGCGTTTACGGCACCGGACAGCGCTCAGTCAGATGCGATGCATCAGGAAATTGTCCGCATCGAAGAAGAAATCTTCCAGGCTCTCGGCCTTCCCTACCGACTGATCGACACCGCCACAGGAGACCTGGGCGGCCCTGCCTACCGCAAGTACGACCTCGAAGCGTGGATGCCCGGCCGCGGCGACGGCGGCAGCTATGGTGAAGTCACATCGGCGTCCAACTGCACGGACTATCAGGCCAGACGCCTGAACATTCGCTGCAGGTCGGCCGAAAAGAAAGGCACTCAGTTCGTCCACACGTTAAACGGAACGGCCATTTCGTGTGCTCGGGCGATCATCGCTATCCTGGAAAACTATCAGCAGGAAGATGGTAGCGTCGTCGTCCCCGAAGTGCTGCGTCCGTGGGTCGGCAAAGAAGTAATTGCGGTTTCGTAAACGAACTTTGGTTCGCTTGAACTACCGTCATGCGAACATATACTGCCGGCTACGGATGTGGCGAACGGCGGCGGAACGGAAGTCCGACAAACCCGCCGTCGCCCCTGTTTTCAATTGACACAATTAATTTTAGGAATATGAGCCATGAGTAACGGAGACATTGTACAAGACGAATCCGGCCAGTATGTCGCCGTTCTGCCGCCAGTAAAAGTTGGCCAACAGGCGCCCGGTCTGGATTTGGCATTAAAGGCATACGACCGCACAAAGGATGGTGGCGACGATCAGTTTCAGGACCTGAAACTGTCTGATTACAACGGCAAGTGGGTTTGCCTGTTCTTCTATCCTCTGGACTTCACGTTCGTGTGCCCAACTGAACTGGTCGCTTTCAACAAAGCGCTGGGTGAGTTCGACGATCGCGAAACCGTTGTGCTGACTGCCAGTACGGACAGCGTTTATTCACACAAAGGCTGGTGTGACAGTCACGAAGAACTGGCCGCCCTGAAGTACCAGATGATCGGCGACGTCAACCACGAACTGTCGTCTGCATACGACGTGCTGGATGACGAAAAGGGTATCGCCTATCGCGGTGTTTATCTGATCGATCCTAACGGTTCGCTTCGCTGGCTGGCAGTCCATGACCTGGGCGTGGGCCGCAACGTCGACGAAGTTCTGCGAGTTCTGGACGCGCTTCAGACAGACAAACTCTGTCCCTGCAACTGGAAGCAGGGCGAAGAAACGCTGAACTAGAAACTTGCAGGTGATTGACTGAGAAACAGGGTGCCACTGGCTCCGCCAGTGTTCCTGACAGCACCAATTTTGTTGTCAGCACCAGGACACTGGCAGAGCCAGTGGTACACATGATTGCCGACGTTCCGGCAAGACTTGCCGGTTCACAGAACCATGAATGCCGCACGCGGGGTTATCCCGCGTGCGGCTTTTTTAATGTAGCGAAGCAACGTCGTTGAAACGTGCGTCCCCGGGTCTTGTCGACATGAGCCTCAACCGCTGCCGATGTCTTCAAGGACGTAACTCTTCTAGTGTGTGGACCGGCAGTTTTTGCCGAAACTCTTCTGCGTTTCCATGCAACTCTTCTCAACGCCTGGCTGAGACGGCAAGATGGAAAATCAGTTTGTCGGCGTGCAAAACCACGCCGCACGACGGCGGCGGCGACTCGCCAGCGGCGGCTCGGACCCCCTCGAATTCGTGGACGCCACTGGTCGCGTCGTTGCCGTGGATGGTAGCGTGGAACGCCCGAGCGCGATGAATTGTCAGCAACAGTTCTCTCTGCTGCCTCGAGTTGTGTCACCACGTCTCTGGAAGCACGTGGTGACACTGACCGGAGTGGCCGCATGCAGCGTCGGTGCTGTTTGGTGGGAACATCGAACCGGCGCCACGGGGACCCATTCGATCACGCGCGGCATTGTCGGGATCTTCATCCTGCTGAGCGCCCAACTGGCATGGGGCATCAGCTGGATTCGTTCCCGCAGCGAAGTGGATTTCCAGGGACGCTACCACTGCTGGAGATGGTTCGCGGTAACCGCCAGTGTACTGGCAGTTACCGTGCTGACAGAGACCTACACTCTGTTTCCGGACCTTGTCGCCGCCACACTGGCACCGATGACCGGGACGATCAATGCTGCGCGTCCGGCACTGGTGCTGGTGACGCTTGTCCCGATCGCGATTCTGGTTCCTGCCCAGGTCCTGCGAGACATGAGTCGCTGTGTCACGTCTCGCCTGTTTTTGGTCGGTGCGATCCTGTTGACGATCGTACGGCTCATGCTCGTTTACAATTCCACCAACGTTTCCATCAGTCTGCTGACTCTGGATCTGCTGCTTGTTCTGGCAGCATTGTCCGTGTTCGCATCGATGCTGCTGCACTGCCGTTTCGTGGCCTTCGTTTCTAATGCTCCGCCGATGAGAAGACGTTCGAACGTGAAACGTACAGAAACCGCCGAAGACACACCGCCCGGCAGCGACGTCGCGGGCGCACCTTCTTCCGCGACAGCACAGGAGGAAGAAACTGAACCATCGGTTATCGCTGAGCCGCCGACCGATCGTCCTTCCAGACGCAGAAAGAAAAAGGGCCGTAAAAAAGCGGCATAAGCATGTTCCCCGGCGGCACAAAGTGGTGGCGCAGTGCCGGCTCTGCGCCGCTGTGACGCCTTAATGTCCGCTGTGCCGGAACGAGTCATCAATCAGCCGTGAACTTCTTCTGCTCGAAGAATGGTCGTTGTCCACGCCAGCTGATACAGGACACGGAAGGGGCACGCCCAGAGAGGCTTCGACCCAAAATTTCAGACCGGGCGCCTGCTGGCTCAGTTGTAACGGTTATGCGGTCTGTGGTTGGTGTCGCCATAACTCAACAGCAGCTTAAGGCCCGCACCATCCGTACGTCGTCGGCCTCAGTGCCGGTAAATACCTCCCATCTACGAAACATTAAGTCGAAGTGCAGCATGGCGACCTATGGTCCACGAAACGTGAATAATTCAGAAGTTGAACATCACATTTGAAGACTCGGGCCGTGCAGACGTCGGCCATGAAAGGTGTCGGGGACGACAGGCCGGCACCTCTATTTCTCAACTGATTCGAACACTAGCCCATTCACCACCTGCAGCGTCTGGTCAGGCGGTCCACAGCATCTTCCGAGCCACCCGGACATCAACATTGTCGCAGGGGATGATTCACCATGCCACAGGACAACAGTCTATCTAACAGCAGACCATTTGTACTGCACGCTCGGATGCTGAGCGGTGACGGCGGCGGCCCGGAAAAGACGATTCTGAATTCACCGCGATTTTTGCGGCAGCACGGATTTGACTCCGCGTGTCTGTTCATAAAATCAGCGGACGATCAAAACTCCGAAATTCTGACGTCCCGCGCTGCATCGGCCAGTGCTGAGATTATGTGTGTTGACGACAAAGGTCGATTCGACCGCAACGTCGTCAAACAATGCCTTCGACTTTGCCGCGAACACAATGTCGACATTTGGCACGCCCACGATCGCCGAAGCACCTCGCTCGGCCTGCTGGTGCGTCGTTTTCACGAGATGCATCTGGTGACCACCGCGCACCTCCCCGTGCCATTGGGATGAGCACTGCTATCTCCGGGCCAGATTGCGCCTGAATCGCCATCGGCCCACGAGATTGTGGAATGCAGATCACCGGCTAAATAGCGAAGTGGAATCGTTCCACCGGCATCAAGCGTACCGTCATATGCAACAGCGCCGATCCCCGTACCACCGTCTTTGCGGGCATAAGGGCTTGTGTCCGAGGGGAGGAATCCCTGGTAAGCCGCACCTTGTCCACACGCCCACGAAGCCCAATCGGTGGCCCCTTCAACGGTCAGATCAACCACAGCAGGCGTCGCGGACTGAGACACCGACAACGCGGACAACAAAGCCCGAGTTTCCAGCTCCTCAACCGACACCGTGCGCTGTTGATTGACGCGTGCCTTGCGAGACGCGGATTTGCGGCGGCGACGACGAGGGGCTTGCTTCAGTGCGGACAGCTAGGAATTCAGCAACATGTTTAGAATCTTTCGGTGATTTAAGTGGCCCGAGAATGCAGCGAGAAAACGCTGGCAGAGTGCCCGTGACAGGATTTCGATAGGTGACAGGGTTGGTCGCCGGAGCAGCGTTTCGGCGGTGTTCGTTCAATTCAGATTCCGTCGTCCTTAAGAACGTCGGCGGAATTCACTCGCGGCCGAGCTGCGCCAGTTCATCCCGCGCCTGCGACATGACGATCGAACCCGCCTGCACACGCCCCCCCCTAAACCCTACAGCAAAACAACTTACGAACAAATACCCAGAAACCATCGTAACGAAGAGCTCGCAACTACGTCACAAACCATCAAAAACAGACAGGAAATCCGTTCCATTGGAGTGCCTGAACTGACTCAGCACGCGCCCTACCTTAACATGGAGGAAAACCCGCGTTATTTCCTAATGCCCAGCGGCCACGGAAGTGAGACACAAAAAAAATGATTTCTCCGGAATTGGTCATGGAGTTTTCATCGTGCGTGCGTTGAAGTCGCCAACACGTTTGGGACGCAGCCTGCTGCCCGCACCAATTTGCCTGATGATTCCGGCCAGTCACCGGAATTCCGGGACCATTCTGCACCGGAAATCCTTGTGACCGACCCTGCCAACAACTCCACCACAACCAACAACGTCGAATCCGACGATTCACCAGTCACCGTTTGGTTGCGTCAACTGGAAGTGGGCGATTCCGAAGCGGCTCAGCCTCTGTACCAGCATTTTTGCAGTCGACTGCACGAAATGGCTCGCCTGCGAATCCCGACTAACGTCCGCAGTGCGTACGACCAGGACGATGTTGCGGTCAGCGCCTTCCACAGCGTGTTTCTAAGCGTCCGCAAGCAAAAATACGAAATCAACGATCGTGGCGATTTCTGGCGGCTGCTGCTGACGATCGCCGAGAGAAAGATCGCCAAACGCATTCGCTATGAATTGCAGGACAAGCGAGACGTGCGGCGGGTGGTCCGGAATTCCATTTTTCTGCATGCTCCGAGGGAAGCGTCCGACTAGGGTGCTGGATACGTGGAATCGCTGGCGGGAACCGAGCCGCCCCCGGAATTTGCTGCGGAAGTCTCGGAAACCTGTGAGTCTCTGTTCGATTCGCTGCCGGATGACACCAGCCGCAAGATCGCTCAACTGAAGCTGGAAAACCATACGGCCGACGAAATTGCCGTAAAACTCGGTTGCACTCGGCGAACGGTGCAACGCAAGTTGCTGGTCATCCGTAAAACCTGGCAGCACGCCAGCGGAATCGGGACAGATCCCGACGACATGTCACAGTCTGACGAAGGACGGGCATTAACAGATTGAGCGGTGGATGATTCAGTAGCCTGGGAGCATTGTCCCGAGTCGAAAGCAAATGACGGCACAATGGTCCCATCCTACGAAAAACGGCGGGGGGCCGGGGCTGGACTGAGTATGCGAAGGAAGCCCCGGGGTTTCACTCGTGCCTCGCTCCAACCCCGCCCCCCCTCTCTAACTTCATAACAACAACGACGTAGGCCAGAACCGGTCCTGGCGCAACGGTTTTGCCATGACAGGTCATGGCTACAGGAAACTGCCGGCCACGGAATCCGATTCGGCCGGTGGGAACCGGCCCTACAGAAAACACACGGAACACGCAGTGGCGGAATTCGATAAAGACTGGGACGACCTGCCGGTTGCCGAGCTGCATCAGCTTGACGCAGTGTGCGATCGTTTTGAGCAGGCACTGGCGCAGGATCCCGCGACGCGTATCGAAGCCTTCGTCGCCGACCTGCCCGAACCGCAGCAACGGTTGTTGGTTTTTGAGCTTGTTCGCCTGGAGGTAGAACGCCGTCACGCAGGTGGTCAGGTTGTTACGGCCGAAGAATACGCAGAACGATTTCCGCAGTGGGCAGACGACCTGCGTTCACTGGTGCAGCAGAATCTCGAAGATGCCGCCCGTGCGAGTACGGTCGCAGCAGACGCGGAAACGGTTCACCAGTTTTCGTGGTCCGGCAAGAAGAAGTCACGTGCAAAATGGGCGGACGAATGGCGTGCTTCCGCGTCCGAAAAGTCGCGGGGCGAGCTGCCCGAAGATGGAGTCCTGGGACATTATCATCTTCGGTCTGTCATTGCACGAGGCGGAATGGGGCTGGTCGTGCGAGCGCAAGATGCCAAACTCGGACGTGATGTGGCGCTGAAGGTCCTGGCCAGCGAACTCTCTCATGACGCCAACGCGCATGAACGTTTCCTGCGCGAGGCTCAGGCAGTCGCGGGCATTCAGCACGAAAACGTGTTCAGAATATTCGGCGTGGAAGACATCGACGGAATTCCAGTTCTGGCGATGGAGCTGGTCGATGGCATAACGCTGGAGGATTATCTGCGGGACAGCAAAAAATTGTCGCCCGGCGAAGTTATCAGCTTTGCCCGCCAGATAGCTCTGGGGCTGGCGGCCGCTCACAAGCAGAACCTGGTTCACCGCGACATCAAACCCGCCAACATCCTGCTTCAGAAAATTGACCCGCAGGACGGTGGCGTGGGACCGCTGTCGACATGGCATGTGAAGATCACGGACTTTGGTCTGGCACGAGTCGCAGCCACGTCGCAGTTGACCAGTCCCGGCGTCATTGCGGGAACACCGCAGTACATGTCGCCCGAACAGGCCAGCGGGCAAGAGCTTGACGTGCGGTCGGACCTGTTCAGTCTGGGCAGTGTGATGTACACGATGTGCGCCGGCTAGGCGGCATTTTCGGCAGAATCTGCCGTTGCCATTCTGCGGCAGGTGGCCGACGTACCCGCCCGGTCACTGGCCGAAGTGAGTCCCGAAACTCCCGGTTGGCTGACTGCTGTCATCGAACAGCTGATGTCGAAGTCGCCGAACACCCGAATTCAATCGGCCACCGAAGTGGCCGAAGTACTCAGTCGTCATGAGCACGATTTACAGAACGGAATCACGCCGTCGACCTCAACAGCCCCCCGGCTAATTCACAAGGGGCGAATCGCAGTCGCCCTGTTAATGGTGGCTTTTATCGGTTTCTGGATCGCGCATATCGTGTTTCGCGTGGAAACCCAGCATGGGATGCTCACCGTCAGGACGGACGATCCGGACGTACAAATTTCCGTGAAGTCCGGCGGTACGGAAGTGGCGCTATTCTTCCCCATGCAAAACAAAGAGATACCACTCAAAATCGGCGAGTACACGATTGAACTGGTCGAGGGCAAGGACGGCCTGAAACTTTCCACGAACAGGTTCGAGATCCAGAGCGGCCAGAACCAGAAAACGGTGACGGTGGAGTTCGAACCCGCGGTCGTGGCCGTCAAGGATCCGCCCACGGTCGAAGAACAAGCGATGGTCACGGAACAGGCGACGGTTACAAAACAGGCGAAGGCACGCGACACAGAGAAACCGTTTGCCTGGCCCGAGGAGCCCTTGTGGCACGGGCTGATCGCGGCGCCGGATTTAAGCCACGCCAAAGAACTGTACCGCCATGACTTTGCCAACGCCTGGCCAATCGTCAGGACAGCCAACGGTGAGCTTGGACGTGAAAAGGACACGTATTTCGTCAGCGCCGATCCCGATCAGGTCCAGGGCGCATGGATCGGCGAGGAAACGTATGCGAACTTCGCCTGCCAGGTTGTTGGTCGTGTGGTAGCGGGCGGCACCCAATGGTATCTGAACTACAGTTCTGTGACCAACGACGTCATCTACCGCTTTCATCTGAACGGCTTACAGGGTGTGTGCAACTGGCCGTTCTTAACGACGGACCGGCGCGGAACATCAAAACGATCCGGCATACCGCGCTGAAGAAAGGCGCAGAGTTCAACAAGCTTCTGGTCGTGGCCCGGGGCAATCGCATCGAGATCTTTGCGAACGATGTGGCCATTTGCGATCCGATTGTTCTCGAGAAATTCGTACCTCCGGGGCGTTTTGCTCTCGGCGGAGTTTCCAATCACATTCCCGTTCGAGCCGAGTTCAAGAGCTTCACTATCTGGTCGCCTGAAGGCCTGCCGACCGTGGAGGAGCGGCTGACCTAGGGAGAACCATACAATGCGCCGCCATCCTCGTCCAAAGCGAAACTAATCGACACCGCGATCGCTCCTGACCCGCCGCGGGCGATCGCACCCTTCGAAGCAGAACAGGCCAAAGCCCATCAACAGGCATGGGCGAAGCATCTGGGCGTGTCCGTCGAGTACGTCAACAGTTTAGGCATGAAGTTTCGACTGATCCCGCTTGGCGAATTTACGATGGGCGCCGGCACATTGGCGGAGATTGAAGAGTCATTGCCGTTCGCCGCCAGCGATTTTTACGCGGGGCAAATAAAGGGTGAGCAGCCGAAGCACACGGTTGTACTCACACAGCCATTCTACATGGGCGCTCATGAGGTGACTCAACATGTATATCGCGAACTTACCGGGACCAATCCGTCGCAGTTTGCGAGTGGGGGATCCGGTGCAACGTATGTCGCCGGACGTTCCACGGACAACTTTCCAGTGGAAATGATTAGTTGGGACGACGCAATTGATTTTTGTAACCAACTCAGCCAACGGGAAGGACTCGACGTTGCCTACGCCGGCAAAAAAAGTCCCGTAGAAGTCGAAGAAGGTCTTCAGGTAGACTACGAAACAAGACAACCAAACCCCGGCAATGGGGACACTGTAACACTGCGTGGCACGGGCTATCAGTTGCCGACGGAGGCTCGCTGGGAATTCTCATGCCGAGCAGGAACGACGACTCGTTTTTGGTCAGGCGACACTGCGGAAGATCTGATGAAAGCCGGCTGGTTCAAAGCGAATAATGATCAGCGCACGCATGAAGTTGGTCAACTGCAGGCAAATCCGTTTGGCCTGCATGACGTTCACGGCAACGCCTGGGAGTGGGTCCAGGACCGTTCTGTCAAGAACCTCTATGCGGCCCGTGTCGAGCAACCGGCCATCGATCCGAGGATTGATAGCTCCCCCAATGAGCAACGGATCCTGCGTGGCGGCCAATGGGGCTCTCCTGCCACTTTCTGCCGCAGCGCCGTCCGCCCCACAGAAGGGCGCATGCACAGAATCAACGCGCCCGGATTTCGAGTGTCGTTGACAGTCGATGCAGTGAGACAGACACTGGCGTCGGAAATTTCTGAGAACTGATAACTTAGTGGTGGCAAACCCATGACAACCATCGACGTTCCATCACCAGCCATTTCAACTGTCGATGCCCAGCAGTAATCCGGATACTGAAGGGTGGCCGGTCGTTGGATCGAGGAACGAGTGAACCCCCGGGGCCGGCAGCACCGGTTTGTTTCTCCTTCGCAGGCTCAGCCCAGCCTCCGGCCGCCCACTGGCCCGCAACCGCGAACCGCTGTCGTACGCAATACAAAGCGCTACGGTTGCAAACCGCATGCTGGCTACAGGACAATGCGACGAGTCAGGTTCACGTTCGCGTTTCATCGCCTGGAGTATCATGTGCGAAAGTTCATCCCCGTTGTCTGTCTGGCTCTGTTGAGTGCCTGTTGCTGGAACAGCGTTGCGGCTCAGCCACCGCAACGAGTATTCAAAGCCGGTGCAGCCGTCAGTAACATTACTCCTCCACTGGGCGAGCTGGTTGTCGGTGGATGGACTCCCATCCCGGCAAAGCACATCCACGATGAATTATTTGCCCGCTGTCTGGTACTGGATGATGGCACTACGAAACTGGCGATCGTGCTGTGCGACAACGTCGGCATTCCACGTGAAGTGTTTGACGCGGCAAAGAAGCAGGTCCATGCGGCCACCGGACTGCCTTCGTCTCACCTGTTGATGGCGTCGACTCATACCCATTCCGCAACCACGGCGCGGGGTCCCAGCAAAGTCATCTGGGAAG
This sequence comes from Fuerstiella sp., assembly GCA_029247265.1. Lineage (GTDB taxonomy): Bacteria > Planctomycetota > Planctomycetia > Planctomycetales > Planctomycetaceae > Fuerstiella. The sequence continues at coordinate 29,284 of JAQWLN010000051.1, read as the reverse complement.
ATGAACTGACGGACTACCAGACGTTTCTGGCCAGCCGAATATCCGACGGTGTACGTCGTGCACTGAATCAACTGGAACCCGCGAAGATCGGCCGGGGGTCCGTGGACGAAGCGTCGGAAGTTTTCAATCGGCGGTGGCACGTCACCGATCCGGCCATGCTGACCAATCCGTTCGGCGGCGTGGACAAAGTTCGCATGAATCCGCCCCGTGGCAATGCCGCGTTGGTGCGGCCCGCCGGGCCGATTGATCCGGAAGTCAGCTTCATCTCTGTGCAAAGCACAGACGGTCGGCCCATCGCTTTGCTGGCGAATTACTCGCTGCACTACGTCGGTGGCGTGGTTTCCGGCGAAGTATCGGGCGATTACTTCGGGTACTTTTCAAAGTTCATCCAGGACAAGCTGGGAGCCGGCGATCAGACCATTCCCTTCGTCGGCATTATGTCCAATGGGACCAGTGGCGACATCAACAACATCAACTTGACTCAGAAGAACACGCCCCGGAAAGAACGCTATCAGAAGATGCAGGAGGTCGCACAGAAGGTGGCTGACCGCGTCTACGATGCTCACCAGTCCATCACGTTTCAGTCGTGGGTATCGCTGGGGGCACAGTACAGAGACCTGACTCTGGAAGTCCGCAAACCCTCGCAACAGATCATCGATCACTTCGCCAGGATCGCCGCCGCAAAGACGGACTCAGCAACCAGTCACCGCCGTGAACTGATCTACGCGGACCGCATCGCCAAACTGCAGAACGCACCGGATACGATTGACGTGGCTCTGCAGGTGTTTCGCATCGGGGATCTGGGGATTTCGGCAATCCCCTTCGAGACGTTCGTTGAGATCGGTCTGGAGCTGAAGGACCGCAGCCCGTTCCGTCGAACGTTCACCATTGAACTGGCAAATGGGTCCTACGGATACCTGCCCACTCCCGAACAGCACAAACTCGGCGGCTACGAAACGTGGCTGGGGACGAACTTTGTTGAACTGCAGGCGTCGCGGAAGATCACCGAAACACTGCTGCGCATGCAACAGGATGTCGTCGCGTCGTCAAAGCCATAGGCAGCTGCACCGGGGTTTCCCTCGCTCCGCTCAGTCCAACCCTAGGCCACCCTCGTGGACGCAAACAAACGGAAGTGCGATCGAACGACCATCGGGCGGACTTCTTTGACCGTTAACAATCCGGTACACTTGCTGAAGTTATTGCTCTGCAACAATCTTCCGGTCAACGTTCATGCCAGAATTCACAGCTTCAACAACGCTCAGGTGCACCACAGCAGCTTTGCGAGAGTATCTCGGGGCGACAGCAAATATTCCGTCAATCAGCGATCCGGAACTGGAACTGGAACTGCTTGACGCACCAGAACAGGTGACGTCCGACGCCATTATCGAATTCCGAATTACGGCGTATGGCTTCAAGCAGCGAATGCAGCATCGGTACGTGGAGGTCTGTGAGACTGAAATCGTGGCCGAACAGGTGGAAGGGCCAACTCGGGCGTGGGTGCATCGCCAGTCCATTGCGGCCAATGACGATGGAACGTGCCTGCTGACGGACCATATCAAGTTCGAACCTCCCGCAGGAATGATGGGCTTCGTTTTGACTGAAGCCAGCATTCGTGAATCTCTGGAAGACGGCATGCAGTTTCGCTACGAAGCACTGCGGGGTTTTCTTGAAGCGTCCGGTGACTGACGAAGGGCCGATCGATGACTCCTCGTCTGCCACAAAAGAAGCCCTCCGCGCCGGCCCCGCCGACAGTTTCTGCGGCATTGTTTCTGTGTCTTGTCTGCGGCGGCGGTTTCTTTGGATTGCTGGGCATGGTGTTTCCCGGCGCCGGAATGTTAGGCCTGACACTGGTCGTGCTGGGCCTGCTGTTTGTGGCGCAATACTTTGTATGGGGCAAATGGCTGTACGCCTACGTCGTCCGTAAAGAGCAGGAAGCCGAAGCAGCAGAGCAAGCCAGACAGATTGAGCCGGAGTCCGAGGCCTGAGCGTTCCACGTGAAACGCATTACATCATCATTCGGCCTGAAGACAGCGGCAGCAGACAGGGACGTTTCACGTGAAACGTCTGCCACAGACTCAGAACCTGGACTGTCCGGGCCGCCCGCAACAGATGCCATCAACGTTTCACGGGAAATGTTCGTATCAATGAAGAAGGATGGCAGCCGCTTTGCCATGCCACTGGAATTCCGGGGCCACATCGTCCAGGATCCCGCTTCATCAATCACGGATCACACTGCCCACCATGACCCGACGCTATTCAAAACAGGAACTACTGCTGGTCGGCATGGGCCTGCTGATGGGAATTGCGTTCCGCGGACTACATACCGAACAGCTGGCCGTTGAGCATTTCGACGAAGGCGTCTACGCATCGTCGACATGGTACGACAGCACCGCGGGGCAGCCATGGCCGATGCGTCACCTGTATGCTCCTCCCCTGCTGCAAAAGACAATTCAGATATTTTCTGCGTTTCCTGCTCTGTCATCTGTAGCGCCCTTTCTGCCGTCGATGCTGCTGGGGAGCCTGACGATCCTGCTGCTGTGGTGGCTGGGGCGTTCCATGTTCGGACAGGCAGCGGGACTGCTGCTGGTCTACGTGGTGGGACTCAGCGACTTTCACATTCTGTTTTCACGAATGGCGATGACCGACGTGCCGGTGCTGTTCTGGACATCCCTGGCGGTCGGCGTCGGAATGAAAGGACTTCAATCACGTTCCGTTCGCACCATGGCCTTTGCCGGACTGTGCGTGGGCATCGCCTGGTGGACCAAATACACCGGCTGGCTGGCGTTGGCGATCCTTGTGAGTGGCACAGGGCTCTGGTGGATCCTGACCGGACGTCGGGAGATGTCCGCATTGGAACTGACAAAGTTGCTGGGCAGCACCGTCGGGACAGCAATTGTCGTATGGCTGCCATGGTATCTGATACTCAACAATGTCGGCGGATACGCAGCGGTCGCAGCAAACCACGGTGGATACCTGATCGGCCTGGACGGATGGCAGAACAGACTGGCCAGTCATATGCTCTATCACTTTCGGTTCGACAGCTGGCTGGGCCCCGCATCCATTGGACTTGGCTTGCTGGCTGCAGGCAGTCGCCGCTGGATAGAACTAAAGCGTTCCACGTGGAACGCCGCTGTAGATGGCACCGACAATACGGCAGCTGCTGCATTTCCATCGCCCGCCATATTGGGCCGGTTTGCAGCGTCGGCGGTCGTCCTTGCCGTGGTGGCAGCAGGGATCGGCACAGCCGGAATACTGACGTGTCTTGCCATCGGTGGCATGGCGGGCATTTTTCTATGGCCCACGCTGCAGGAGCTTTACCGTCGCAGCGTGACCAATGATCGGTCTGCCCCTGTCGCAGGAGCGTCACCGTTTTACGATGCAGACCTGAACAGCGCGGCCAGCATCGATCCGGCACTGAGCAGTTGTATTCTGGTGGCGTGGTTCAGCGGCATGTTGCTGACGACCCCGATGTACCATCCATTCCCGCGATTGTCTCTGCCGCTGCTGGCTGCGATCTGGCTGGCGGCAGCGGCGGGAACGACATGGTGGATGGAAGCGACCATCAATGTGGCTCGACGCGGCAACGGCATAGCCGTCACCAGGCAGCAGGCCGTTATGAAACGGCTGGTGACGGGAATGGTCTTAGTCGCCGTTGCCATTACGATCACGGGCGCCGGAGAACTTCGACGCCCGCTGGTCTGGCAGAACCGAACTTCTCTCCGCGATGCGTCGTGGCATCTCGCCAGCGTCGTGCTTCAGGATGTTGCGGGCGAATACGAGGATGCCAATCCTCCAAAAGTACTTCCGACAAACACCATCATCAGTCCGGATCCGGAGGATGACGACAACAACGCACAAGGCGCGGTCCCAACCAGTCTCAACCAACTGGAACAAAAAATCGTATCCTCCTTCAACACCAACGTTCCGCTGGCCGAGGTGTCTCGCCCCACATGCGCTGTCTATGCCTACGGCGAACCCGCCGTCCTGGGGCATCTTCACACAGCAGGATTAAATGTCTCGCCTGTTCAGGATGTGGCTTTTGATTCAGCCTCTCTGGCGGGAAAGAAGTTGCCAACGTATCTGATCATTGGACCAAACGCACTGCGTACGCCAGGCATGCTGAACGACTGGGCTGATCAGCAATATCGATTTCAGCACGTCACAGATTTCCATTTCGTTCCCAGCGAAGTGGTGCTGTACAATTTGTTCTCGGCCGAGTGGGTCCTCCAGCATCCCGAATGCCGAGTCCAAAAACTGGAGCTGCATCGGCTGAAATAAGCCCCAATCGCTGCGTAACTGGACGATTATCGCATCGAATGGTGTTGTTTTCACTCCGTCGACGGACCTCGAGATTCGCGAGAATAATCAGCAAAATCTGCCTATTCTTAACGAAACAATGTTAGAACGGTCGATAATTCGCGTTAGAGTGGGGTGTCCTGCCTAAGACCAGAAGGGCCTCCCGGCCGTACTGCGACTGGGATAGTACTTAGGCCTGCCTCCCCCCGTTCTGCTGACATTCCCTACTGGGGACCAGCACTAACCTTATATCGCGTCCGGCGTGACGGTCATTTTCGAATTGCGTGTGCGAAACGTTTCGTCCACCTTTTCTGACCGGTATCCGGGTGTATGACACCTCCATCGTGGAGGTTCCCAAGCCATGTCTCGTGACTATTACACAATGGAAGAGCTGACTCGTCAGCTCGGCAAAGAACGCCGCCTTGTCGAGAAACAGGTAAGCCGCGGACACATTCCGGGCCGACGTGTTGCGGGTGAGTGGCGGTTCAACAAGACGGAAATCACGAACTGGCTGGAGCAGGAAATCCCTCAGTTCAATCAGGCCGATCTGGCTGTTCTGGAACGGTCTCAGCACTCAGTTGAGGTTGCGTCGCACTCGCCAGTCAGCAGTCTGCTGCATCCCGATCTCGTGGAAGTGCCTCTGGACGCCGGAACCAAACCTTCGGTGCTGAAGCAGCTGGTGGAAACCGCGGGCCGCACATGGCAGGTATTCGATTCGTCTGCCATTCTTCAGGCCGTTCGACAACGAGAGAACTTCGCTTCCACCGGCTTCGACGGCGGCGTCGCGGTGCCCCATCCGCAAAGCCGAATGCCCGATGCGCTGGGCGAGCCACTGATTGCGTTCGGTCGCACACTGTCCGGCATTCCGTTTGGCGGCCCTCGGCGACAGCTGACAGACATGTTCTTTCTGGTGCTGTCCCGAGACAGTAACACGCACCTGAAGATTCTTGCCCGACTGGGACGCCTGTTCCAGACTCCCGGTTTTCTGGATGACCTGCGCGCCGCGGAAATCAGCATCGACGCCTATCACGTGATCATCGAAGCCGACGCCGCGCTTGGCGAATAAATCAGGTGCTTCGGGCTTCGTTCCGGATCATTGCCTGACGCCGTTTCATCGCCAACTTCGTGCACTACCAGTACGTTTTCTGCTGCACTCAGGAATTGCTTTCATCGGTCGCTGATTGCTGCGGCAGCACGACGAGGATCGATGGACACGGGATCGCGTTGGATGAGAAAACATGCACACCACACCGGCGGAGGCACAGGGCAACCGAAACAGAGAACCAGCTTCGTCGGTCAGAGTCTCAGCAATCCAGGCCGAACAGGGCCGCTGATTTTCTGCATGCAACAGCGAAATCGCTCGCCAAACGACAGACCAACACACACATCTGTTGATGGCAGATCGGTCACATTGAACACTTCAGACGCAGGCATCTGCGGCTGACTGTTCAACCGACCACACGTGCGACTATACTGCGTTCCTGTTCTGTCTTTCTGGAAATTGCATACGTACGCATGTCGACCGATCTGAAACAGTCGCCCAAATTACCCTCTCACCAGGAACCACCATCCTATGTGGTGCGTTACGGGACGATGCGACATCTGGGCGAGTTTTCGTCGAAGAGACAGCACACGATTCGCCGCGGCTACGACGTCGTCATACGCTCCAATCGGGGCGTGGAATGGGGCACTGTTCTGTGCGAGGCCAGTGAAAACAGTGCAAAGTGGCTAGGCAAAAATGTCGTCACCGGTCGAATTCTGCGGCTGCCCACGGACGAGGACCGGCGATCGCAGGAGGAAGTGTCGGAGAGAGAAAAAACGTTCTTCGCCGACGGGCAGAAAATGATCAATGACGACAAACTGCAGATGCAGCTTGTTGACGTCGAACAGGTATTTGGCGGCGAACGGATTGTCTTCTACTATCTTGCCGAAAAACGGGTGGACTTTCGAGAGCTTGTCAAATCCATGGCAAGGAAGTTCAACACCCGCATCGAAATGCGGCAGATTGGCATTCGCGATGAAGCGCGACTTCTTGCGGATTACGGAGACTGCGGAAAGCCGGTGTGCTGTAACACGCACCTGCGGGAAATGCCCCCCGTATCCATGAAGATGGCCAAGATGCAGAAGGCCACTCTGGACCCCAACAAAATCTCGGGGCGTTGTGGACGCCTGAAGTGCTGTCTGCGTTACGAATACGACACCTACGAAGCTCACCGCAAAGAATTGCCGAAGGTTGGCGCAACCGTGGTCACCCGGGAGGGCCAGGGAAGGGTTATCGCCCAGGAGCTGCTTGTTCGAAAACTTTTGATTAGTTTGGAGGATGGTCGGCGCGTGATGATGGATCAATCCGATATCGTTACGGTCGTCTCGCGAGGAAATCACGGCCGGAAAGATCCGTCACCGTCCGAACCCGAGCAAAATCCGGAATAGGGGCTTCTGTCGAGCCTCCGGAGATTGTATTATCATGGGCTGGGTGTTTCCCGCATTTCGTTTTCCAGGTTGTCACGAGACCCTCTTCATGACGCTTGTCCAAAAGTCATCCAGCCAACGCACTTACCACGCGAATGCATATCAATTCGTGTTTTCCGCGCTCCGACATGCGCAGGAGAATCTCGGCCGGGACCGCAGCAATGAAAACACCGGACATGTGTCAGCACGCGAATTGCTGAGAGGCGTTCAGGAACTCGCTCTGGAACACTTCGGCCTGATGACCATCACGGTTTTTTCTGACTGGGGCATTACCGGCACAGAAGACTTCGGCAAGATCGTCTTTGAGCTGATCGAAGCGGGCGAGATGCGCAGAACGGATGACGATCACCTGGAAGATTTCGTTGACGTCTACGACTTTCAGAAGGAATTCGTGGACGGGTACGAAATCGACACGGCACAGGCCTTCAGCCGCAGCTGATTTCCATCGCGGCCAGCACACGCTAAGCTTTACATTGTACCCGGGTGCGCGGATATCATGCTCATTTGGCAACCGTGACGTCGTGCTTCTTCGGCCGCACCTGCTGTAACACGAATCTTTTGTCGCCGTGCCGTATCCATTGACTGAATTCATTACGACCTGGATTTCCGGGTCAGGAAACCAGGGTCTCTGAACCCTGTCAGAGAAATGTGGTGCCATGCTTCCAACACTTTGGCCAGAACAATTCCGATGGTGCACACGAACGTTCTTCGTTCCTGTCGTTTGTTCTACGTGGATCATCGTTTCGTTGAGCGCCGCCAGCGGCGACGAAGTCAGTCGCACCGTGACCGCCGCAGATATGCCCCGGATTCCGCATACTGACTCTGACGATGCGTTGAAGACGTTTCGGCTGGCCAACGGATTCAGTCTGGAGCTGGTGGCGGCCGAACCCCTAACCGGTGACCCAGTGGCCGCCTGCTTTGACCAGTTCGGCCGGATGTTCGTTGCCGAAATGCACGGCTACCCGTTCTCGCAGGAACCGACAAAATTGAATCCAAACGGAGGCGGAAAAAAAAACGCGGGGATCATTCGTCTGCTGGAAGACACCAATGGCGACGGACGCATGAATCACAGCGTTGTTTTTGCTGAAGGCATCAGCTGGCCGACGTCGATCTGCTGCTACAACGGCGGCGTCTTTGTCATCGCTCCTCAGTTTCTGTACTACCTCAAGGATACAGACGGTGACAGCAAAGCTGACACTCGAGAGGTCGTCCTGTCCGGCTTCGGACGTGACAACGTCCAGGCGGTCACCAACGGACTGCAATGGGGACTCGACAATCGAATTTACTTCGCAGCCGGCCGGAATCCCAAAACCATTCTGCATCGAGGCAAACCGCTGACCGTTCGAGGCGGCGTTGATCTGCGGTTTGACCCCAAAACAGAAACGTTTGAATCGGTCACGGGGGGACTTCAGTTTGGTCATTCCATGGACGACTGGGGCACTCGATTCGTGTGCAGCAACAGTAACCATATTCAACAGGTCGTTTTCCCTCAGGGCTATCTGGCTCGCAATCCGTACCTGATCGCATCCGGTCTGATTCGCAGCATTGCCGCCGATGGCGCGAGCGCTCAGGTGTTCAGAATCAGTCCACCGGAACCATGGCGGATCGTGCGTCAGAAGTGGCGGGCCGCCGACAAGGGCTACAAGCTGATCATCAACGACGATGGCGGCTGGGAATTCATCCCCCTGGATCCCACAAAGAAAAAAGGTGCCGTACCGACTGAATACCCCGAAGGATATTTCACATCTGCAACGGGCATTACCATCTATCGAGGCAATGCTTATCCGCTCGAATATCGAGGCAACGCGTTTGTCGGTGACGTTGGTGGAAACCTTGTCCACCGCAAGACCCTGAACACAGACAGCATTGTGTATCGAGCTGAGCGCGCGGACGCAGGCCAGGAGTTTCTGGCCTGTTCGGACAACTGGTTTCGGCCCGTCAACTTTGTCAACGCTCCGGACGGCACGTTATACGTCCTGGATATGTATCGCGAAACCGTCGAACATCCCTATTCAATTCCCGACGAGATCAAGAAGTTTCTGTATCTGACCAGCGGTCATGACCGAGGCCGGATTTATCGGCTGGTCAGTCCTGACATGAAACGAATTCGTCCGCCGAAGATCGGAACACTGAGCAATCAGGATCTGGTCCGGCAACTGGACTCCAACAACAGCTGGAACCGCGATACCGCTCAGCGACTCCTGTGGGAGCGGCAGGACCCGGACACGGTCCCTCTGGTGGAATCATTCCTGGCAGAAGCAAAAACGCCGCAGGGTCGCATGCACTGTCTGTGTACACTGGATGCAATTAACGCTTTAACACCACAGCATGTTGAAGAAGGACTGTCGGACACACATGCCCGCGTACGAACTCACGCGGTGCGACTGTCAGAACGATTTCTGCGGGAATCTCCAAACCTGCTGAAAGATCTACTTCCGTTATGCCACGACGAAAGCGAACACGTCCGGTTTCAATTAGCATTTTCGCTCGGTGAATCCTCTGCTCCCGCTGCGGTCGATGCACTTACGGTGCTGGCAAAGGATCCGCAAAACGACCGGGACATCAGAACCGCGTTGCTGTCGTCAATGGGCCGGAACGCCGACCAGTTGGCCGCAGCGCTGCTGGCAGATCCCGCCACAACAACTCAGAATCACGTTCGCAGCATCATTTCTGAACTGGGCTTGATCATGGGAGCCAACCCGGATGCGTCTCAGTCACTGACGCTGCTCACAACAGTCACCAGCGACTCCTATTCGCTGGCAACACAACAGCTCGCCCTTGCAGCGCTGGGAGAAGGACTCAGTCGGCGAGGGGCTTCAGTCACATCACTGCTTGCCAATGACGCCGTATCGTCGACACTGAAACATCAAGTGCAACATCTCTTCGACCGAGCTGCCAGATCCGCCAGCGACAACAGTCAGACTGAAGCCGACCGTCAGCATGCCATCCAGCTTCTGGCCTACGCCGATTTCGCTACGGCCGCACTTTACCTGCCGGATTTTCTTTCTTCACGCACATCTCAGCGACTGCAGTTGGCCGCAGTAAACGCTCTGGCACTTCATCAATCAGATCGCGTGCCGGAAATACTGCTGACCGGCTGGCAAAGCTACAGCCCGCAGATTCGTCGAAACGTTGCAGATGCGTTGATGTCAACGACACCTCGAACACGGGCGTTATTGAGTGCAGTGGAGGACGGCAGTGTCAAACGCGGGGACATTGGACGGGACCACAAACAGGTGCTGCTGTCACATCGTGACGGCACGATAAAATCGCGAAGCAGCAAGTTGTTTGGCTCGGAAGTTGTCACCAATCGCTCACAGGTCGTCGCGGACCATCAGCATGTTCTGCGCCTGCAGGGACGAGCCGACAACGGTCAACAGATCTTTAAAAAGATCTGCTCCGCCTGTCACAAAGTGGGCGACGTGGGACATCAGGTGGCTCCGGACCTGGCCTCTGTAAAAAACAAATCGGAAGCCGACCTGTTGGTGGCGATCCTTGATCCCAATCGCGAGGCTCAGCCCAACTTCAACACCTACACCGTTGTGACTGCACAGGGGCGGTCGTTCAACGGCATCATCGCCGCAGAAACGGCCAACAGCATCACTTTGAAACGAGCCGAAGCAAAACAGGACGTAGTACTGCGCAGCAACATCGAAGAACTCATCGCCAGCGGCATCTCGCTGATGCCCGAGGGCCTCGAAAAAGACCTGAAACCTCAGGACCTTGCGGATGTCATTGCCTTCGTAAAATCGATAACGACGTCGAAGGCAGAATAACCGAGGCTCACACGCGAACGAAGTAGCGGTTTCGATACATCCAGAATGCCACCAGCCAGAACACCGCAAAAGTCGTCGTCGGCACCAGCATTGCGCCGATACCATTCGCTTCAAGACAGCCTTCGCCAAAGAATTCCGACAACAGACCTGCAAAATGTGTCCGCACGATCTGCTGCCCTACCCACGGCCGCAGCAGCTGCCCCAACATGTACATGACGATGGAGTTCATGCCAACCACCACCAGCGGAAACGCAAGTTTTCGCAGCGGCAGAATGTCGAACACCAGATAAAACGCTGCCAGCATCCAGATCACGTAGCCGCCACTGAACAGCACCCAGCTGGGCGTCCAGATGCGTTTCACAATAGGGCACACGGTGTCGTGGGCAAGAATCCCAAGGCCGAAACAGATCGCTCCTGCCAGAATCAACGTCCCCAGCTTGTTGCCGGTGCTGGCTCGCCCCATCAGTAGCTGTCCACACAGAATTCCAAGCAGTATCGTCGCAATCGACGGAATAAAGTTGAGCGTCACATAGCCGCCTCGATTATGAGTATTTCGGTCCGGACTGGAAAACAGCCACCTGTGCAGCAAGTCCCGCTCAGCGGCAGCACCTGAATTAACGGCAACGACTTCATCGTCAGATTCGTCGGTGGCTGGCAAAGCATCTGCAGGGTTTCGCAGCACGTTCAGAAACCACACATCGAAAAAGTGGCCCGCATTGGCGTTCTTTGACCACGCCGCAAATTCTCCTTCGAAGACCTGTCCGTCTTCAAGGGACGCATCTACGGCCGCATAATCGTATTCCGCGGGCGGAGGATTCCAGACAAAGAAGCCCCAGTATCCCATCAGGATCATCACTAGTGCTCCCAACTGAACGGACGTCGACCGCCCCAGCAGCAGGTAGGCAAAAACATAACCCAGACCAATCTGTGCCAGCACGTTGGTGAAGATCCAGTTGGTCGAATCGGAATTCTGCGACGCCAGGAACACTCCCATCAGTGTAAGAATGATGGCTCGGAACACAGCATGACAAAGCCGACGAGTATTCGAGCTACCCATGGCACCTCGTCGAGCGTACGAAAATGGCATGGCAACACCAACCATGAACATGAACGAAGGCTGAATCAGATCCCAGAAGGAAACTCCGCCCCAACCATTGATGCTTGCCCACGGTGGATGCGTAAAGTGAGGCTTCAATTGCTGGAACGTTTCGTAGTCCCAGATCTGCCAGACCGCATTATCCGGTTCCAACTGGGCAAGACGGAAGATCCCGAAACCGCTCGCAGCCAGCATCGCCATAATGAAGCCTCGATACGCATCCAGTGATACGAAACGTTTCGGCGGTGCAGGCGGCCGAACTTTCCCCGTCGAAGTCGCGGTGGGGGCTGGAGGTGCGCCCTTTGGCTGAGCGGATTTCTGCAGACGGTAAGTTTCGGCCACGGTAAATGCGATCTGTTGAAAAGGGCGGGAAGACAACCGGGGGAATGAGGTCAATTGGCCTGCTATCGTACCGTGAATACTGCCCCGTCACGAACTATTGCTGCGGCGATCGCCGAATGTTGTCCATAGATTTCGCGGATTACAGCGTAGAATGCCAACGTGCTCTCTGTCCCAGGTCCGCGCAAATTCGGTCCCATCTGTGTAATCTGTGGACTTCACAGTTACGAATCACACGACGGACAGAGTTCAATGCCAGGTGTCTCCAACGCTGCCCTGCCTCCCCAATGGCATGACCTTGTTGCCGAGTCGCGTGAGGCTCGGTCCCATGCCTACGCGCCGTACTCAAAGTTTTCCGTGGGCGCGGCAGTGTTGACGCAAGCGGGGAACATTTTTTCCGGCTGCAATGTCGAGAACGCATCGTACGGACTCACGATCTGTGCAGAACGCTCGGCGGCATGCGCGGCGATTGCTGCCGGGCAGCAGGATATCGTGGCGGTTTGTATTTCGCTGACAGGTACTCCGGTGCCATGCGGAACCTGCCGGCAGTTCCTGTACGAATTCAATCCGGCAATGACGGTCCTGATTGACGATCTGAACAAGGCCGAAGATGCCGAACCGGAAGCTGTGTTACTGTCTGAACTGCTGCCTCGCGGATTTCGACTGGAAGGCTGACTCTGCTGAACGCAGGAGTCACGCAGCACGGCGGAGGAACTCGGACGTCGCAGGCATGTCGATATCAGATGGACGGGCCGCAGGAAACTTCAGTACCTGCAGACCATATTCCTGCATCTGCATCTGATTGCTGTAGATCGGGTCGTGCCAGTCGCCGATCCGGCCATCTCGCACTGCATCCACCATTTCTCGGACACCTTCAGACACGTCAATGCTGGCCTCAAAGTCCAGCACCGAGCGAATCTTTGCGAATGAGACCCGATAGCTACGAGGGTCGTTATCGTCACATTCCTCTTTGACCGTCGTGCCAGGCACGTGCTGAGCAACCATGCTGCCCAGCTGGCTGATCGTGTAATTCTGGCTTTCGTCGCCCACGTTGAAGATCTCGCTTCCAACACGATGCAGCGGAGCTTCCAGACAGGCATGGCAGGCACGAGCCATATCTCGAACGTGAATAAAAGGGCGAGCATAGTGCCCATTGAAGACACAGATTTCGCCGTCGGTCACTGCTTTCGCACTGAACAGATTGGCGACGAGGTCGAAACGCGGTCGGTGCGACAGACCGTAGGCGGTTCCGAAGCGGAGCATTGTCGGCTGAAAGCATTCGTCAGCCGTTTCCATCAATGCCTGTTCGGCATCAATTTTTGTCGTCGCGTACAGGGAGACTGGATTCAGAGTTCCATTTTCACTGATCTCACCAACGCCATCGGACGCACCGTACACGCTGCATGTGGACGCAAAGACGAATCGTGAAATGCCGTTGGCCCGCGCCAGTTGAGCCATCATTCTGGCAGCCTGGTAGTTGACTGCAATTGTCGTGTCTTCGTCAATCGCACAGGCCGGATCACCAACGATGGCGGCCAGATGCACGACCGCATCCATGTCTCGCAATGCTTTGGTGACGTGTTCGATATTGCGGAAGTCACCTTTTTGGACCTGCAGGCGCTTATTGGTGAGCAGATCCTGTAATGGATCCAACCCGAACAGCTGCAGATCCAGCACACGGACCCTGTAGCCGGAATCCAGCAGTTGCCGTACAAGTTCCGAACCGACGTAACCGGCGCCCCCGACGACCAAAACGGATTCAATATGCGCCACTCCACGTGATTCGGACTTCGGAATCAGGTGAAACCACGACGAGATCGAATAGCGTGAGACTCGCACCAGAGCAACGCCAGCAAAGAGCATTGACCATGCAGGAATCCCCAGTTCCAGCGCCGGCAGGGGACGTCCCAGAACCAGACTTCCAAAACAGAAGTGCAGAAAGAAACCGGCCACACACGATTTGGCAGTTGCGATCAGTCGATCCGGCAAACGACCACTCGGCACCGGACGGTAGACGCCAGTGAGCGCCAACAGGGCGACGGCCGTCAGACAGAACCACGCTGCATTCATCAGATAGGTGGAGTTAACGCGTTCCGCGACGGCTCCGATCGGGTCCGCTGACGACAGCTGGTGACTGGTAAACAGTCGACACATTGCCGCTGCAATCAACGCCAAATTTGCAATCGTAAAGTCAACACTCATCCGAGACGCAACCGCCGTCCAGCCGGCCGAACCGAACAGACGAAAACGGAATGCACTGACGAGGGAATCCGGATTGACGGAGGTTCGTCTGTCCACGGGGAATTCCTTGGATATGAACATCTTTTTTCGGGCGCGCTGCGTCAGATTGACGAAGGGGCAGTGGCCTGAAAACCTGATAACTCAGAATATTTATGGCCAGCAGACTCGAACCAGCACTGGTTTCTCTGACCATCTTTCCTGGCAACATATCCCCGCAGTGAACGTTGCGGCAGACCAAATCGTACTCCGAATTGCCGAATCATCCGGCGCGCCGTTCCGCTTATCGCCTTAGTGCCAGTACGTCGGCGGCATCTGCGCAACAGACGGCTAATCCTGCCGGTAAGGCGTTGCGAACTCCGGCAGAATCGTGCGTCAGAAAGTCTGCGGAGCGATGACGCACGTTTCAGCCGCGTCAGCTGCTGGCGCTGCGATAGTGATTGAGCGACCAACGAAACACCGCGCGAGCGATCAACATTCCCACTGCGGCCGCCAGAAGAGACACAACAGCCAGGTGCGGTTGCTCAATTTCTTTCGCGATAACCCGAGCCGGCACAGTCACCACCAACAGGATTGGCATGACATAGGTAAAACCGCACTGCAGAATTTCGCCGGCTTCAAAGCGAGAATCTTCACGTCCGTCGTAGATGCTGCGGGGATACCTAGCAAACACCGTAATGTAGAACCAGAAATCGTACAGGCCCTGATTCCGTCCCAGAAAAATACTGGAACACGCCGTCACGATCATCATGGAGTAAAAAAACATCACGCCCAGCGCAACGTAAAACAAGAAGACGCTTACCTGAAATACACTCAGCGAGTCACCGATTCTCCAAAGAGAACGTGTCAGCAGTCCCAATGCCAGAACAACCTGGCTGAGCATGGCCAGGTTGATGCGTTCAAGTGACACCAGAAACTGACTGTCGACAGGTTTGACCAGAACAAAGTCCAGTCGACCGGTGCGGATCTGCTCACTCAGATTCGCGCAGTTCGGCATGAAGAACGTTTCCACGATTCCATTGATCAGCATTCCCGTCGCCATGAACGCGAAGTACTGATCCCGGGACCAGCCGTTGATCTCCGGCACCTTCGAGAAAATGATTTCAAACAATGCGATCTGAGCAAAGAACCAGAATGCCCGCGTGATGATCTGGATCAGGAAATTCCCCTGAAACATCATCTCGCGAATCAAAGCATTGCGAAAGAAGGTGAAGAAAACGCGAAGGTGATACATCTGTTGATTGCTTGGGACGTTCGTGCATAGCCGAGTCAGAATTCAGGCGTGCCAGGACACGATGTTGGTACCTTAACATTACCTGACGCACCATGTCAGCCAAGCATCAGTGACTGATGGCGTCAGGTGCGACAACAAAATGATGTTGCCAGGTTGAAATGGTGGCCGGTGGTTGGAGTGAGGAACGAGCAAAACCCCGGGGCTTCCTTCGCAGGCTCAGTCCAGCCACCAGCCACCGGCCACCCTGATCAAATTTGACATTGGAGCAGTTGGTGACAAGGACCAGCGTTGAACAGGTGTGCGTCACTGCGACGTGGAGCGGCTGCCGTTAGGGGAACCGGCAATGGGAGTCCCATTCGGCAGCGGACGCGCTGCAACTCTGAGATTCAGGCCGTGTGCAAATTCACGGATTCTGCCGAAGTGCTGAAAGTCGTCAGGGTACAGCCACACGGTAATCACTGTGTCCGGGTCGGTGGCCTCCATTATCTGACGCATTCGCGAGCCGATTCGCAGAGCCGCCTCCATTGGTTCCGCCTCGAGCGTTTCGGCTGGCAGAATCGACCAGCGAGAAACGCTGACACGGTAGGCGTTCTGCCCGTACTGCAGCGCTTGCAGCGGTGAGACAGTTTGTCGTTCCACGGTATACTTCATGTGGAATCCCCCAATGGGCCCGATCACTCCTTCGTAGCGGTTAAATCTCATCACAACACTGCGGCGTGCCGAAACCTGTTCCTTTAACCGATCCAGCAATGGCTCAAGAGGAATGTGAGCGATGCGGCCACCGCTAAGACGAAAATGAATTTCCCCCTCCGTGACGGCACTTCCGACCGGCGACAATCGATGATGCAGACGGTCCGCCGCAGGCTGCTGCTGCTCAACGACTTCAAGGACTTCGCTCAACCGCTGTGTTTCCTGCCCTATCTGCTTTAACGCATCAGCGATGTACGTCTGCCGACTGGTCAAAGATGTGAGCGTTGACTCGAATGCTGCGACCTTTCCGTCGGTAGACTTGAGGGACTCCGTGAGGTCGGTAATTGACTCGGATAATGCAGCTCGCTGCTGACTGACACCTTTGAGCCGCGTTCGCTGAAGCTTTTCGTTGCCGCGCCGCTGCTCCATCATGTCGAGCAGCTGCTGCAGCTCTGCCTCAGATGTTGCTGTGTTCGCCTTTGCCATTGTCAAATCCAATGACAGGCCTTGAACTTGTTCCTCAAACTCGGGTAACACAGAAACGGTCAACAATTGCCCTGCGCCATCAGGCACATCAAGAAAAGGATCCGCGGTCAGAACTGGATTTTCCGTTTTTCTGCCCGAACCGAAGTCAGGAACCGGGGGGGGCAGGACTCCCGAGTCCGGCTCGTCGACGGCCGCAACAACCATGTCAAACGAGCCCAACTCGGTATCGATCGCAGCAGCCGCGTTCGTCGAATCTGCCGGCGCCGCCACCGCGGGCTGTCGAGCCACGCGCAAGCCGGCCACAACGATGAGAATGATCAGTATGCCCACGATATTGGCGATAATGTCCAGAAACGAATCAGATCCGAATTCCTGATCACCACTGCTTCTTCGACGACTCATATGGCAAGCCTCCGGTCACGACGTGGCGGCCGCAGAATCCCGGACGGGGTGATGGGCTCTGCTGGTTCAGCTTTTTCAGTTTCTCCGAAACCTGGGGAGAACTCGTGTTTCCCTGCATCGAGGCGACCATCAAACAACTGTCGCGACTGGGAATACCTCCTGTCGACAGTCACTGCGGTCGACGGTATTCCGGCCTTGCGCAACTTTGCCGCCAGATGCAGCTGCATCACGCTGGCCCCTGGACTCACCACAAAACGAACGATCGGCAGCGACTGAGCGTCGCTGATGCTCGGCGCAAATCTCATTTCACGCGACAGTCCCTGCAGCATTGCGCCCAGAACCTGGTCGGTGTCCCAGCCCGCGGTGTTGATCGTTTCGGCAGCTCCGACCGTCAAACCCGTCGCATCAATATACACAGTAACGGGCACGCGGCTGATCAGCCCAGACAATGCCTGGGCTTTACCTTTGCTCAGCAGCTTCTGCAGAAAGGGATCCGGTTGCGGGCCAGCGCTGGAGCTGCCGGACGATGTTCCGGGGCGTCCCATCTCGGCCATGGCCCCAATCTCGTCGGCTGGCATTCTGCCTGAGATGTCTGCCGATACAGGATCCCCAGCCGGTCCGGCTGTGCGGGTTGCCGACTCGGAGTGTGCGTACTCCGTCATCGGCCAGCCGGACGGGGCTGAAGGATCCATGCGATCAGGTCGCTGCAGGTCTTTACTGGCTAGACTGCCTTTCGGCGGTACGGCAAGGCGGCCATCACTAATTCCGCTGTTACCTTTGAGAAGGCGCCGTTTCGAATGAGAACGCTTCGTCTCGGCGCCGTTGAATCGCGCAGTGTCTGACGCTTCACTATTTCCATCATCAAAGGTCGCTCGTGGCACAATCGCAACGTCCATATTTTCGTGGGGCGCCGCCTGTGGCAGGTTCGGCTGGGCGTCCACCGAATCGTGCACGTCGGCATCATTGTCGGACCACCACTCCGCAGTTCCCCGGGCAGGTCCGGCAACTCCATCCTGACGACCAAACGACTCGTTCGGATCCACACTTTGCCGCGGTGGCTCTGCAGAACGAAGATGCCGCGGAGGAGGCGCTTCACCACCTGCATAAAACCGACCGTCGCGTTCATCGCCAGCCGCTTCATCCCCCATCAGAACTCGACCATCGGGCAGCACTCGCGCTTTTCGCGAATTCGACGTCGTCCGTGGATCAGGCCGTGTCTGATATTTATTGATTAAGCCACCATACAGATTTTGTCGGCGCGTGAGTGCTGCCAGCACTGACGCGCGCAAAGCGTCGCGTTCGTCAGCATCCAGAGCCCCGGCGGAAATCAGTTTTTCCTGATCAATCAATTCGTAACCAAAATGAATGTCGCCCGCTTTCAGGAATCGCTGAGCGGAATAAAATGGAATGCTGCCGTTGGGACGCACAAGCAGCAGGACGTAGGGTTTTATGGTCAGGGACCCACCATGCCGACGATCGTGCAGACTCAGAACTCCTGATATCAACGGGTTATCATTCACGGGAAAGCCCTGCATGTTCGCTGCAGTCAACTTTATTCCCGCCGGCAAAAATTCGAATCCGTTCTCCGTCACGTCAATCAGAATGGGCGAACGCCTCGTTCCCGTACTGTTTGTAAAATCAACGACGGTCTGATCAGTGCCTGAGGATCGTGCCTGTCGTTCTGTGTCCGCAGCGATTTTTCGCAGGTTGATCAGGGCTGACTCTCGTGACGACAAGATGGCCTCCGCCTGTTCAGTCTTTTCCGAACTGGAGTCGAGAACCGATTTAAGCTGAGTCAGGTTCTGCTGTCTGCGGTCCAGTTCCTCTGCCAGATTCGACTCCCGTTTCCGTAACTCGGCAAGTTGTTTTACTTCCGAGTGATAATCGTCCTTCTCGAGCGAATGACTCTCAAGCTCATCCCTGGCGACTTTCAGTTGATGACTGAGCGTCTGTTGACGCGCCAATTCTGCTGTCAGTAATTCCTCCAACCCATGGATCTCAGCCTGTCGAGCGGTGTCGCTGGGGCGATCGGGAGACGCGTCGGAAGCTTTCGAAACATGGATGTCCAGGGCTGCCTCGGGAGTAATCACACCCCCCTCTTCTTCAGGTCGCTCGTCAGAAACTGAGGCAGTTCCATCCTGTTTTGTGATTTTTTCGGAGCCGGACGAAGCCGGCCCCTGAGCGACAGTTGGCTCGGACGGACTGTCGGCGACCTGAGCCATTACTGCGTGCCTCTGGTCGTTGCGAATTCGCCTTGTCGTCACCAACAACAATAGAATCAATGCTCCCATCGTGCAGACCAGAACTGCAAGAAAAGGAAACAGCGATATCGCGTTTTGTTGTCTTCTCCGAGCCATGCTTGTTACTGAACGCGCCTTTGGTTCATGAATACTCTTCCGGTGACCTTGATCATTCCGTCAGCTTTGGTTGTATCCCTATAGAGGAAAATCGAGAGTCTCTCTTTGCAACCTGTCAGACGGACACGTGCGGTTCAGGATCGAACTGCCAATATGCTTCTGTGGCCAGACTTCGATCCCATGTCACGCTGCCTGGCCACTGTATGGACAGAATGTTCCGGTGAGTCGTTTGTGAATGAATGGGCACATTTCCTGCTGCCTGAATCGAGATTCCACCAATCATTTCCGCCGTGACCACTTCACATCCGAGCGGAAGCGACATCAGGCCGCTGTTCGCTGAGAAGTTTTGGCGGTCAGGACATGCACAGCGGCCGCCAGGCTGCTGGCTGTCTGCTCCAGTGTCTCGGCAAGCTGAATGGCCTGCAGGTTGTCATTGAGCTGCTGCTGCAGCCTGACCAACCTCTCCTCAGCTTCACCCATTCGCAGCATTGTGGCTCCCAGTTCATGAATCGCTTCTGTCTGTCCAACCGCCGACTGAGAACTGACAAGAATCGCGTCCTGCCAGCTGGACATGCGTTGTTCGAATGAATCCAGCAGATGCTCCGTTCGATCCACTAGCGTCTGGCTGCTTTCCTGCAGTGCCTCTGCATAGGCATCTCGGGTGTCAGTCGCGTCATCGCGATGCGACTTCATCGTTTGCTCAAGGTCTGCATCAAGTGCGTGACGCAGTCCATCGGCATGATGTTCGAGCAGTCCCGCCCAAGTGGTTCGGAAGCCCGCCATCTGCTCGGCCCAGGCTTCTGACTGCTGTTCGACAAGAGTCTTCAAAAGTTTTTCACTGGAGTCCCTGGCGTTGTCAGCCCCGGACTTGCCGTTGCTGAATCGAGGAAGCAGTGCTTCGATGCCAAATCGTTCCACGTCGTTCAGCACAGTCTGCTCGCAGCGTTCCACAGCAAAGGATGCGAACACCAGGACGATCGACATCCCCAGTGCCAGTGCTGTTGTGTCGAAGGCAACTGCGAGGCCTCCCGTAACTTCACCCAGCGATGAATCCAGCTGTTCCGGAGTGACGTTTGCGATGGCCATTGTGATTCCGATCACCGTTCCCAGAAATCCAAGAATCGGTATGGCCCACGTAATAGTGCGGATGGTGGCATAACTCTGATGCAACCGCTCACTCGCCAGTTCCGCAAGGTATCGCAGATGTTCTTCCAATCCGTCGGCATGCGAACTTCGCAGATAGCTCACCACATCCTGAATCCGCGAGAACAGGTGTGTCGAGTGAAACGTTGTTGTCTGTTCCTTATACCATTCCGTCAGGACTGCATGACTGCTGGACTGCAGATCGGTTGCTGCCCCAGACGGTTGTGGCAGAGACTGAACGCCCGTCAGAACGCGGCGTTCGCGGCGCAGACCAATCTGCTTCTGCATCAGGATCGTCAGCCCCGTGATAAACATGGCCGTACTGATGTACTCGAGCGGGTGCGTGCAAAAGTAGCGAGTTACGAACTCGGCGATCCCTGGTACGTTCGGCCCAACCGCGTAAAACAGGATCGTGGAACCTGTCGCCAGCACTGCGGTTCGAAGACTGCCAGAAGCCACGTTTCGCTGTTTGGTCACCGCATTGCCCCGCATCGAATCGCAGGGGCATGACATCAAACATAAAAAAACTGGCTCGAATCCGGCTGACCTATAGTGCAGGTCTCCGCATAACGCAACGCAGAACACGTCGAGCCCCCCGGACGACGTGACATGCAGAATGATCGTCACAATCGCTACAGCTTATTGAGATGGATCACCTGGAATCGCTGGAAAGGTGCTGCTGACAGTCGTCGCAACGACAGGCCGCGTTGATGACTTAATCCAATGTGGCAGGATTCGCCGGTGCACGCGAATCAGCAACGCACCCCAGCGTAGCGCATGTGCGCTATTCAGGAAATCAGGCATCAGGTGACGAACCTGCCATCTGACAAATGTCCGCTGCCTCACGCGACGCAGAAGACGCCCCGGCAGTAATCCACTACAACGACGTATCGACCGTTTCCGACAGGTCACGCACACCCGTCGAAAATTGCAATCGTCGACTGTCGACAACGGCAAGATGTGTCACTTTCCAATTGCCGCCAACAGACTCAACATGAAAGTCCGCTTCAAATTGATTCGTGCGTGCATGAATGTGTCCCCAGTGCTCCACCGTGCCGGCGACGTTCCAGCGACACCGATATGCGAAACCTGCCGGCAGTTCTTTCGATCGTCGCTGACCAGTGAGCTCGCCGCGCGTGCCGTCCAGAATCTCCACCTCACGCACTCGTGCAACGGCACCGCCCTGCTCCTCCATTTTCAGCCCTTCAACAATGTTCAGGTAAGTGGCCTGCAGCACATCACCACTGGTACTGAAAGCCAGAGCATCATAGACGTCACTCTCTGTGCGATATTGAAACGCCGCGTAAAGATCGGCATGCAGAGCCGCGAATACAGCGTGTGCCGTTTCATCCTTGATGGGTGGGCGGGGACCGACAGGCACCGTCAGCCGGCCAACGTCGCTGTTCCTTGCCGACCATGAACAGCAGAGCAACACAATGGCGCCCATGGCTGTTCCGCGGTCCACACGTGAACATGCCGCTCGGAACGTAAGCGCAGCGCCGGCCAGCAGCAGAAACGCCAGGGAAATCAACGACGCTTCGAACACCGGTCTCGGTGTCACTTTCGCTGGAATCACCTGTACGTCTGGCGGGGCTTTCCGAACTCCGGCATTCCATTCAACGGTGTTGTTTGCTCCAACTCGAGTGACCGTTTTTCGAAAACCTCCGGCACCGTCAAACACCACAACGTTCACAGCCCACAGCGTTTTCGAAAATCGATTCCACAGCAAGCGTACATGAGCCGGAGCCTGACTGAGCGGATACGACAGGGTGATCCCCACGCGGGCGCTGGCCAGAGGCACTGGCGCCGGCTCTGCCCGACGCGCCAGATCCTTGAAGTCCAGACCATAGAAGTCGCAACGGCTCACGACCGCCGCTGACTCCAGCCCATCAATCTCAACCGGATTACCGGTGAGAAAATGATCGGTAATCAAAGGTGCCACGGCCTGTTGCTCTTTAACGCTGAAGAATTCGTCGCCGTCATGCGGTAACTCCAGGATTTTCTGCAGAGTCCGCAGCGGTATCAGAATCTCATGACGGACTTCAAAATCTTCGACATAAAGAAACGAATATACAGAACTGTAGCTGGTGAGTCCCAGAGTCTTTTGTTGCTCCCGGGCCAGCCAGGCCGCTCGCTCCTAGTCGGACGATTCATCTGAAAGTACCGGTCTGTCCCAGACAAATCTCAGCGTCACCGGAACACCGGTGACCAGAGCTTTATCATGCAATACATCACCGCCTTGCTGTTTTACCGTCAGCTGCATTTCTGCGGGAAGCAGTCCGGCGTCGCCAGCAAAACGCTGACTGAACGTCAGAAACTCGGGCGGTGCACCCAACGAATAGCGAAGCTCAAACGTCAATTTGTGCGACATCAGTTCGGCCAGAGGCACTCCGCCAACCGGTATCTCAAAGTTAACGTTGACGGCTGGACTTGTCGGCAACCGGTGTCCGCCAACATCCTGAATCAGGAATCGTTCAGCAACAAACGAACGATGAAGTTCAATTCCCTGCTGAATGGTCACTGCATCAAGATAGTCCGCCGTGTTCGGCTGCAGATCGTGAAACAGAAACAGGTCTTCCAGAAAAACTTCCACGGTCGCGCGAACTTCATCGCCGGCGACGTACACCAGCGAACGAGACACCGAAACAGGGTGCGCAGAAGCGACGACCGGCAGGCACATGACCATCGTCAACACAGACCACATCCGCAGTCGCTGCCAGTTGAATAATCTGTGCCCCGATCTTCGGCCAATGATATCCCGCATGACGTCATTTATACCCGGAAGAACAGTGTGACTACACCGCTCACGGAATTCTCTCTTTCCGACACAAGTTCGGGAAGATGATTGACGTGCCACTCGCACTCAGACCGCACGCCCCCTGCGGAACGGATTGCGGATTGACGCCGACAATCGCGCAAATCCCTTTTGCGCATCCATCACAAGAGTGAAGCCGGCCGGTACAAGAATCAGTGTAAAGACAGTGGAAATCACGAGGCCACCCAGCACCACACTGCCCAGGCCTCGATAAAGTTCGCTGCCGGCCCCTGCGCCCCAGACCAGATGACCTTCCACCAGAGACGGCACCGGCACGACAAGCGGAAGCATTCCCAGCACCGTTGTCAGAGTGCTCATAAAGATCGGACGCACCCTGGTGCGAACACTTTCGCAGACGGCGTCATTCGACGTCATGCCCTCGTTACGAATCAGGTTCAGGGACTGGTGTACTATTAGAATCGCATTGTTCACGACCGTGCCAATCAGAATCACAAAGCCGAGCATTGTGAGCATATCCAGCGTCTGCAACGAAAAACGATTCAGCACATTCAGGCCGATCAGCCCGCCGACCAGAGCCATCGCAACGCTGGTCATGATCACCAATGGATACAGGAACGATTCGAACAGAGCCGACATCAGCAGATAGGTCAGCACGACAGCAAGAACCAGGTTCCACTTCAGTTCGTGCCATGTGTCCGCCAGTTTGTCGGCGGTCCCCGCCAACCGAACCTGATACAGCCCGGACTGAAAACGAGAGGACTGCATCAGCGGGCCCCGGATTTTTTCTTCCACCGTACGCAGCGCCGCTTCCAGAGCGATGTCGCTGGCCGGCTTCAGTTGAATGGTAATGGACCGCAGACGTTCAACATGATTCACCTGCTCAGGGCCACGGCTGAGCACCACATCGGCGACGGACGACAGCAA
Source organism: Fuerstiella sp. (assembly GCA_029247265.1). Taxonomy (GTDB): domain Bacteria; phylum Planctomycetota; class Planctomycetia; order Planctomycetales; family Planctomycetaceae; genus Fuerstiella. Next base: position 5,058 of record JAQWLN010000051.1, on the reverse strand, counting down.
CACGGCACCACCACGGGGTGTGCTGATGGGAAGGTTTTCCAGATCCTGACTCCGGTCCGCATAAGCGTCGTCGCCGTAAATCACCAGGTCGATACGACGACCTTCGTGCCAGTAGTCGCCGGCGAATGCTCCGTCCACGAGCGCGTTGACGGCATAGCCAATGGAAGAAGAAGAAATGCCAAGCTCGGACGCTTTCTCCAGCCGGGGCACAACGTGCAGTTCCGGACTCGACAGATCCAGCCCGGGAATCGGACGCAACTGGTTGCCGGCTGCCATCGGAAATTCCTGCATGCACAGGCCGAACGCCTTTTGCGCCTCCTCGACCAGAACTTCCAGGTCAGGACCTGTGATCTCGATGTCGATGGTTCGCCCTCCGCTCAAAGCACTGTCAAACAGGCTGGCCTGACTCACGATCGGGATGACTCCGGGCTGTGAAGCGGCCGCCCTGGACAGAATCGGAATCAGCTCGGCCGACCGCAATTCGTCTTTGGATCGCGCTCCCATAAACAGGCTGCGGCCCCGCGCCACAAAGAAGAAGCTTTCAATTTCCGGTGCGTCGTCACCAGCCTTGCCCAGCCAGTACGGAGCCAGCTGCTTTTCAATACTCTCGCCGAGGCTGATCATCTGCTCGACGTTGTAGCCCGGCGGTGGCAACAGGATCGCAACAATCAGATTACGGTTGCCGCCGGGAAGATACTCCGTGTCAAGCATCAGTTTCTGACTAAGCGCCAGTGAACCGGCCACAAACACGAACACTATCACCAGCCGAATAACTGCACTGCCTCGCGTTGACAGCAATCGACGCACCCCGTCCGCAAAGCCGTGGTTCATCAAACTGCCGAGACGGACAAGGCCAAAGAGACCGTAGAAACCGAAGCCTGTTTTTCTGCCCGTCTGCGAATCAGGTAACGGCTGACCGGCAGCATCACGTTCATCGCCCGAGCGCGAGCGACTTAACAGCCGTGCCGCCGCGGTCGGAATTACGGTTATGCTGACCAGCAGCGATAGCGCTACGGCGCAGCTGACGGCGATGGCAATGTCGCGAAACAACTGCCCTGCCTGCCCCTGGACAAAGATCACGGGGACAAAAACGGCCAGCGTCGTCAGCGTCGACGCCAGCACGGCACCCCAGACTTCCTGCGTGCCTTCCCGTGCGGCCCGCTTGGGCATCTTGCCCATCTGGTGGTGACGGTAGATATTTTCCAGCACAACAATGGCGTTGTCGACGACCATACCAACGGCGAATGCCATGCCCGCAAGGCTGATGACGTTAATGCTGCGATCGAAGGCCTTCACAAACAGACACGTACCAATCACACTGATGGGAATCGCCACGCCGACGATCAATACGGATCGTAAACTGCGCAGGAACAGCAGCAGAACAAGAATGGCCAGTGTACCGCCAATATAGACATTGCTGCGAACCAGGTCTGTGGCGGAATCCAGGTACGAAGTCTGGTCGTAGACCTGTTCCAGATAGACGCCCTTCTGTTTCAGCAGGCCCTGATTGAGGTTTTCCACGGCGGTCCGCAGGCACCTGCCGTAAATTCTTTCGCATTCGTCCAGTTCCAGATTCGTGATCGTGCCGTCGCTGTTGAGATCCAGCTCATTTCGAGCCGGCCCCATGATGGCCTTCAGGTTTGTGCCTGGTGACTGTTGCGCATTAATGGCCAGAGCGTTTAGTCCCTGTTGCCGTACGACACCGCTGGGTTTCTTGTAGCTGATGCCGACCGTCGCCACGTCGCGAACACGAACCGGGCTGCCGTCGCGGTGAGTAATAATCGTTTCTTCAACCTGAACGGCCGATTGAAACTGTCCCAGCGTACGGACAACGTTGCGTTGTTTTCCTTCCTTGATATCACCCGCCGACGTGTTTTGATTCTGACTGAGCAGTACAGTCCGGAGTGCATCGATGGAGACACCGAGCGCCGCCAGTCGAGTGGGGTTAACGACGATCCGGAATTCCTGATCCTGTCCTCCAAAGACGTTGGCGTTGGCGATGCCAGGGACTCGCTCGAATTCCGCTTCGATAAAGTCTTCGGCATATTTCTTCATCAGTGCCGGATTGTTCCGCCCCAGAACAAAGGTCTCCAGGACCGGATACTCCTCAACAAGGTCATTGATTCGCGTCAGTTCAACACGGCCAGGGCGGTCAACAATATCCGCCAGCGGTGCGGCCAGTTCGGGGTGCAGCCCAGTAAGATTCCGCAGATCCTCATGTGTCGGAGGCAGCGGTTTCAGAATGAACCAGGCAATGGCGTTTGTATTGGCGTTAACGGTGCTGATCACCGGCTCGTTGGCGTCATCCGGGTATTCAGGCACCTGATTCAGTTTTTCAGACGTCCGAGCGCGGGCTTCCGACAACGATGTTCCTACAGGAAACTTGAGCGTGATGGAGCCGTTGGAATCTGAACTCTCGCTGGTGAATTCTTCAAGACCTTCGACGCTCTTCAGCTGCTCTTCCTGCTTCTCAATAATTTCACGCTCGACCTCCTGAGCACTGGCCCCGGGCCAGACAGTGGTGATCGTAATTTCGGGCTCAATCACGTCCGGCGTCAGCTGGACGGGTGTACTGAGGTACGCAATGCACCCAAACAGCACCAGCAGAAACACGGCGACGGTCACCTTAACCGGGTTTTCAATAGCGAAAGCAATGAAGTTCATTTGATCGGCAAGCTATTCAACGGACGTTTCCTGAAGCATCTGCACCGACTGAAACGGACGCAGACGTTCGGCACCTTCAGTCACGACCTGCATACCGGCTTCAAGATCGCTGCCCGAAACCTGGATCCATCCGTCCTTACTGATGCCCGGCCGCACCATCACCTGGCGAACGCTTGGTGCCTCAGCAGAGGCAGCGGGATTAACCGCGAACACAAAAGTGCCGCGGGACGTTCGCACCAGCGTGTCCTTGGGAACCAGCGTGGCTTCAATCATTCGACCAAAAAATTCAGCTTCTGCCACCATGCCTTCGCGAAGAGTTGGAATGGGCGCATTTCCCGGTCCCTGCATCGGGTTCTTGATTCGCACGATCACCGGAAAACTACGAGAACCGACTTCCCAGGCGCTGCGAGGGACGATGCTGCTGACCGTTCCCGTCCAGCGACCGTCAGGACTGGATGGGTCGCGGGTTCCGGAAATTTTCAGGCGAACGCTTCTGCCGATCGCAACCTGCGAAATGAAGTCCTGGTCAACCGGGAGTTCAACGTCCACTTCGTCAAGCTGCGCCAGCGTCACAACAGGATCGCCTTTCGACAGCCATTGTCCGAGATACGTCTGCTCCTGAACGATGAATCCGTCAAAGGGAGCTCGCGTGATGCGCTTTTCTTTTTCCGCCTCCAGCCACGCCACATGTTTTTCCTGAGCCTGCATCCTGGCTCCGGCCTGCTGCTTTTCTTCCTCACGAGCGCCTGCGAGAACTCGTTGAAATACCGCTTTGGCGGCCAGTTCACGGTGGCGCATTTCATTGTACGTAAGTTCGACATCATCGACGGCCGACGGATTTGTGGCTCCCCGCGTTGCCAGTGACTGCAGTTCCTTCAGTCGTTGCTGCGCATGCTCAACGGCAGCTTCGGATGCCAGATGCTGAGCCTGAGCTTCCTGAACGTCCTCCTTGCGCGGTAGTAACACCTGTTCGTGCAAGGCGACTCTTTCAGCCAGCACTGCCCGCTGTTCGTCCAGCTCAAGTTCGGTGGATTGCACTCGCAGCTTCGACAGCACTGTGCCGGCCTTCACAAAGTGCCCCTGCTCCTGCGGAAATTCGTCGACCACACCATCGGCTGCTGAGGCAATGACGCTGAAGTGTCGCGGTCGCACAGTGCCCACGGCCACCAATCGCGGGGCGACATTTTCACGCCGAACCTCCTGCACCCTGACTAACGCCGGCGGCGGCCCTGCAGCAGACTCCGGTTCGGCTTCGGAAGTGTCGGACACACTCGACGAGCAGCCGGTGAGCACCGGCAGCACCATCAGTCCCGCCAGCAGGCAGCTTCGTACTGCTGATACAGACGCCATTCGATGCGGCACCTGCGAATAAACAAGGCACTGGCGCGAAGCCTGGTGTTTAACGGCGTCGACGGACACGTCGGAATCTCTGGTCAAGTGTAGGAACGTAGTAAGAGTTCCTTGGCAGCCTACCACTGAGACTCGGGCTGTCGCCATAGTCAGCTGTGTCAGACGACCTGAATTCTGACAATCCGGTCTCTACACAACTTTCTGTGATGATTAGAATCCCGGCCAGCAAAGGCTCGTGCCCACATTCGACGCTCTGAGTTGACGCTTGGAGTGTAATGCTCAGTACAAAACGGATTTATTCTGCGTTTGCAGACCGCTGACATTGGCTGACGCCGTATTTGTCAGGGAAGTGAACGCTCAGCCTGTCTGTTGTACAAATCAATGTTTCCAGAATCCGAAGTACTCCCTCAAACCAGGAAGTCATCAATGGCGTCTCGCTCCGGAAAAGGCTTGGTCTCCGCAATCCCAATTGTGATTGTAGTTTTTGGGCTGCTGCAGCCAGCGTCAGCGATGAGTATGACCTCTGTGGCTCCTCAGCAGACCGCAAACGAGACGGCCCCGCCAACGGACGCACGAATTGGAAAAAAAGTCATCGTAACGGTCGCTGGTGCTCCCCTGCGAACACCGGAAGCCATCGTCTGGAAGGCTTACCTCGGCGAAACATTCACTGTGACGCTGACGAACGGAGAATGGTTGTGGATTGACCAGAAGGGCGGCTGGTTGTGGGAACAGGAAACGGTCATGTTCGACACAGCGATCGAAGACTTCAGCAGACGAGTGCAGGCAGAACCCAGTGCCGAGAACTTTCACCTGCGTGGCATCGCGTTGCTGGCGCATGATCAGTACGACAGCGCCATCGCCGATTTTTCGGACAGCCTGAAAAGAAAACCTGGCCAGGCGGGCGTGCTGAACAACCGTGGACAGGCCAGGTATCTGAAGAATGACTACGCGGCCTCTGTCGTTGACCTGAACGCTGCGATCGAATTGGACCCCGGGCACTTTGTGGCACTGAACAACAGAGCACTGTGCTACATCGCTGTGAAT
>JAQWLN010000047.1 GCA_029247265.1 Fuerstiella sp. | reverse complement strand
TCAGCTTTGCACTGTCCAGCTGCTCCGCCCGAAACCCTGAAGGTGTTTCTGCTGGCAGGTCAGTCCAACATGCAGGGACAGGGTGTTGTCGCGATGGATGATCCGAAAGACTACAACGGCGGTCAGGGGAACCTGGTCTGGTCCATGTTGCACTCGGTCAGCAAAGACAGAATGGGTCACCTGCGTGATGCCGACGGTAAATGGGCCGTGCGTGACGATGTTGAAATTCGTTACAAATTCCGCCAGAAAGTTCGGAAGGGAAAACTGACCGTTGGCTACACGGGATACGGTGGCGACAGTCACATCGGTCCGGAACTGCAGTTCGGACACATTGTCGGCGACCATTTCGATGAGCCCGTACTGCTGATCAAGACCGCGTGGGGCGGTAAGAGCCTACATGTCGATTTTCGGCCACCGAGCTGCCTGGGCGACACCGGGACATACTACACGCAAATGATCGAGGAGATTCGTGAAGCGCTGGCGGACCTGGAGGGGCGGCCGTACCAAATTGCCGGGTTCGTGTGGATGCAGGGCTGGAACGACATGGTTTCGAAACCGGCCACTGAAGAATACGCTGACAATCTGGTGAATCTGGCCAGCGACCTGCGAGCGGAGTTCGATTTGTCCCATCTGCCGATTGTCATCGGAGAACTCGGAAACGGCGGCCACGCCAGTGACGGCAGTGGCATGCGGAAGTTTCGACAGGCCCAGGCACATGGGGCGGAGCGGATTGCGGGGGCAAAATTCGTGGTTACTTATCCATTCGCCCGGCCCGCACAGCTGAGCCCGAATCGCAGCCATGGGCATCATTGGTTTGGCAACGCAGAAAGCTATTTTCTGGTTGGTGACGCTCTGGGTAAAGCGATGCTTGAACTGCTGAACGACTGAGGATCTCGACCGCACTGGCGGAGCCAGTGGCACCCCTCATCATGATTTAAACGATCTGGTGTTGGATGGCTCCGGAAGAGGTGAGACTTGCTGACTGTATGCCGCGAACGCCCGTCACGTCTTTGGAACCCACAGCACGTCGTCGGCTCCGTCGTTGTTGGCAGCACGAGCGAGAACGAACAGCAGATCTGACAGGCGGTTCAGGTAGATCGCTATTTGTGGGTTGATGGCCGTCGTCCGCTGAAGCTCTAGCGCGTCCAGTTCAGCACGGCGGCAGACGCTGCGAGCGACGTGCAGTACAGCTGCCAGTTGTGTGCCCCCGGGTAGAACAAAACTCTGCAGCGGTGCCAGGGGTTCGTTCACGCGGTCAAGTTCTGCTTCCAGTTCTGCCACATCGGACGCTGCGATTCGCGAAGAACTGTTCTGAGGTTCCTCGGTATTCCATGGACAGCTGATATCTGCTCCCAGGTCGAAGAGTCGCTGCTGGATGCTCAAAAGTACCGTTTTTGTGGCGGAAGCGGTGCACAGTGTCACGGCGACACCCACGTGGCTGTTCGTTTCGTCAACGCTGCCACCGGCCACGATTCTGGCATCCAGTTTGGACACACGTGAACCGTCACCGATTCCTGTTTCACCGTCGTCGCCTGTTCGGGTGTAAATTTTGTTCAGAGTGACCATCGCGAGTCCTTTAATGCATGATCGAAAGCAATCTGCCAACGTTCTACAGATCAGAACGGAATTTTCAAAACTGTATGTCGCTGAACGTGCTATATTCGTCGCCTCTGGCACTACAATTCGCAGTCTCCCGGTAGTCGGGGATATAGCGCCGCCGTTGTGTCTTGACTGTGACAGCCTTGTGTCGGGTGAAGAATTGGTATGGCGGGTTCTGACTTGTGGCCTGTGAGGAATCGGGCGGATGTTCGGCCGTCCTGCGGCAACTCGCACGGTTGAACAGTGGGCTCAGCCGAAAATGTCACTTTTGAACGGATGCTCTGACGCGGCCTATGCCTATTCAACGACGCTTTATAGACTGGAATCAGCCCATCCTGCCGGCAGTCGCCGATCTACTGATCGATCGATATGCCAGTGAAGACCAGCTAGATCTGAGAAACGTGGTGATGGTTTTTACCGGTGCTCGCGCTGGGCGGCGAATGCTGGAACTGCTGCTTGAAAAAGCTTCGGGCCGCTGGCCGGCACTGATGCCGCCACGGATGGTGACGTTTCGGCATTTTCCGGAGATGCTGTATCCGCAGCGACAAAAACTCGCGGATGATCTGACTCAGTTACTGGTCTGGAAGAAGGCGCTGAGCAGCATTCCGGCGACGGAGCTGAAGGCTGCCCTGCCGTCGATTCCGGGTGACGAAGCCGCGCCGTCGTGGATGTCTCTGTGCGAATCGTTGCGATCACAGCACAACGAATTGGCCGAAGAGGGCATGGAATTTGACGAAGTTGCTGCGGCACTGACACGCATGGGCAATCATTCTGAGGCCGAACGCTGGCTGGCTCTGCGCCGTATCCAATCGGAGTACCTGATGCAGATGGACGGGCTGGGCCAGTGGGACCGTGAAGCTGCTCGCCTGGTGGCCGTTCAGAATGACGAGTGCCGAACGGAATTCGACATCATGCTGGTGGGCACAGTCGACGTGAATCGAGTGGTCAAACAGATGCTTGACCAGGTCGCCGATCGGGTGACTGCCGTTGTCCATGCGCCGTCTGATGAGTCTGAATCATTTGACGAATACGGATGTCTGATACCAGAGGCATGGACGGATCGAATGCTGGACATTCCGCTGGACGCGACTCGGATCGCCGAGGACCCGGACGAGCAGGCCGTTCTGGCGGTGAGCGAGATTGCCTCACTTGACGGCGTTCATCGGGCGGACGAAATTTCCGTGGGCATCGCGGACGAGTCATTGGTTGCGGGAGTGCTGCAGCGTTTTGCAGATGCCGGAATCTCCGGTCGCTGGCCCGTGGGACTCCAACTGAAGGCTACGCGGCCCTATCGAGCACTCGCAGGGATCACAGATCACCTGTCGTCGATGCGGGACGGCAAATCTCCTGACTTTGCGACACTCAGTGACCTTGTACGCCACCCCGACATTTACCGTTGGGTGGATCGTTTTGTCTGTCGAGTGGTGTCTGCTCAACAGGCTGGTGGTGTCGACTGGTTATCCGAGCTGGATAAGTATCTGGCGACACATTTACAGTCCTGTCCTAGTGTACTGCTCGGATCCGGAAACCGTCAGCGGATTATCGGGGCGATCATTTCGGCTGTTGAAAACTTGCTGCAGCTGCTTTGTCCGCTGCCTGCTGGTCAGAGTTTGCCCGCGGACGGTCGTCGCGATACAGCGCAGCAGCAGCAATTACTGTTCGATGACCAGATCACCATGGTGTCACAGTCATTGCAGTCGCAGCTCGCCACGAAGAAGCCAGTCGATTTCTGGGCTCGAGGCGTCATACAGCTGACGGCCGCCTTGTACGCAGACCATGAACTTCAGGTCGACAGCGTGCGCGATCGAGGCATCTCGGAATGCTTCGACGCCATCTCGGACGCCGCAGAGTTTCTTAAAGGTGTGCCCGGTGCGGTGATGCCGAAGTGTACCGCGGCGCAGGCCATTCAGCTTCTGTTGCGGCAGGTCGCGGAATTGCCGATTCGTTCGGAAGTCGATGATCAGGCGATCGATTTGCTGGGCTGGCTTGAGTTGCCGATGGACGACAGTCCGGTGCTGGTTCTGACCGGGTTTAATGAAGGCTTTCTGCCGGAATCCATTACGTCAGACGTTTTTCTGCCGAACAGTTTTCGTTCGCAACTTGGGTTGCGAGACAATCGTCGTCGATATGCTCGGGATGCCTATGCATTAACGACACTGAGTCGCAGTCGGGAGAAAATTGTTTACATCGCAGGGCGAACGGACGCCAAGGGAAATCCTTTGACGCCAAGTCGCCTTTGGTTTGCGGCGGCTGCGGACAGTTTACCCGATCGAGTCCAGCGGTTCTACGATTCTGCATCGGGCGCTGGTGCTGACGTCGATCACTCGGCGGCCGAGATCAGCGTCGCGTCGGCTGACCACGGAACGAGGCGATTGAGCGGTTTCACTGTGCCATGCCCCTCTCTGGTTCCGGAAGTTCCCTCTGAGATTCCGGTAACCGCCTTTCGCGAATATCTCTATTGTCCGTACCGGTACTTCCTGAAACGTGAATTAAAACTCAAATCCATACAGGACGAAATTCTGGAACTGGAAGCCCCGGCGTTTGGCAGTTTGATGCATGACGTGCTGAACGATTTCGGTCAGTCTGATGTGGCACACGCGACTCACCCTGAGCCCATCGAGACCTTTTTACTGAATAGGTTGCAGGGACTTTCCATTAAGCGCTTCGGTCGAAATCGCAGTGCCACGATCTCCGTACAGTTGCAGATGATGCAGGATCGTCTTTCGGCATTTGCCAAATGGCAGGCAGAGACCGCTGCGGATGGGTGGCGAATTCACCATACAGAAGAAGATCTGAAGTTTACGGAGTTCAGGGATTCGCACCGCCGGGGCGTTATTCTGGCTGGTCGCGTGGACCGTATCGACCATCATCCCGCGACCGGACGGTGGCGAGTACTCGACTACAAGACAAGTGAACGCGCGGAGAAACCGGAGGCGACTCATCTGAAGAAGGGCGAGTGGATTGATCTGCAGCTGCCACTGTACCGTTTGCTGGTGCGGTCGCTCGGAATCGACAGTGATGTCCAGTTAGGCTACGTGCATTTGCCCGGCGATCTTTCCGGTGTGGGAGCCAGCATGGCGAAATGGTGCGATGCCGAGCTGGAAACCGCCGAAGAGACGGCTCGCGAAGTGGCAGCAAATATTGTCGATCTGAGAATTGACCATGTTGCCCCGGGACAGGATCGGCGAGCGACGGAATTCGCTCGTGTATGTCAGGACAGCGTTATCGATCGCAATATTCCCTGGCTGGACGACTGGCCGGGGCGGACGGGAAGATGACCCACGCCAGAGATGCGAAAGCCGACAGCCGGGTTAGGCAGTCCATTTGAATCTGCTCAGCCACGAAGACCACGACTGAACAGATTCGTAAGGGATGGTCTATCTGCGGCGGTGTTTGTTCTGGCCATGCGACCGAGAATTTCTGCTGCCACGACCAGGCGAGAACGCTCGCCTGCTTTGATGGCCTTCTCCTCGACTCGCAACGCGGCCACCATGGTGGCGTCTCGATGAGTTGCGGCTCATGCCGGGGTTGTGCGTCGGGGGCCCCTGCCGATGATGACTTGAGAACACTCGCCCGCTGTGGCCGCCTGGGCCGTGGCCGAATCTACTTCGCTGTAGTCCCCTGGATCCGCGACTGATGCCTGGCCTGTGTGACGGCGGCCATGTTTGATCACGAGTTGAAAAAATTCGTCCGTTGCGACTGCTTCGTCCCTTTCCCTGTGCGAATCCACTTCGCTGTGGTCCTCTGGATCCGCGACTCATGGCTGATCTGTGCGACGGCGGTCCTTGTCGATCACGAGTTGAAAAACTTTGTCCGCTGTGCTGTTCTGATCCACGACCTTCGCCGGCACCACGTTGTCTTGAGCCTCGCGCCATGTGACTCGGCCCACGTTTGCCATGATGGCCGTCAGAACTGTCCTTCATGTCGCGCGGGCCGTGAGGACCGCGTTTCCCATGGATGCTGCGCCCCGGGATGTTCTCGTTTCGTCGTTTCGTGTCGGCGTCGCCTTCTTCCTGACGCCGGCCATGATTGCGGTTTGTTTGCGGACCGTCAGTACGGTCCGCCGTCGGCCGTCGACGACCGGGGTTGAAACTACCAGTTCTGCCTCCGCGCGAATTCGGAGATCCTTTCCGGACTCGTTCGAGTTCACGTCGGTCGTTGTTGCCTGATGATTCGTCACTTTCTGTGTTGTCATTATCCAGTGACGTTGTGAACACGGGCGTTGAGACGTCTGTTTCGCTGTTCTGCCGGGCGATTACTGCCTGACTGCAGGTCACGGACAGTCCGGCAACGATCGCCAGCGAAAGTGGCGTTCGACACGGCTTAATCATCAATTTGTTCCCTTCGAAAAGTGGGTGTCATTTGCCGCGACAGGCCAGCGGATGCTGGCCACTCGAGGTGAGATTCAGATCGCACTCAACCGACTGACGGACGCTCGGCGTGATCTGTCGGCGGTGCTGGACAGGAATCCAAAGCACGAACTGGCTCTGCAGCTGCTGGCCGGAATAGCAGACTGAATCCGAATGCCGATCGGATTCAGTCTGTACTGCCAGGATTGCTCAGCAGTTACTCTGGCGGACAGCCGCGTGTGAAGTTGTTGTCCCGCATGCCCTGCCATGCAACGATTGACCTGAATAGACTTCTGGTGACGGTCGGAATAGCCAATCGGGTCGGCTCCGGATACATTGCCGCTGCGATTTCATGCAGGTAATGAAAGGGGAGCGAGGCAGTGGCAAATATTCTGGAACACGTCAGTCAGCAACTTCAGGACATTCGCGCCGAAGGCTTGCATAAGGCAGAACGCGAGATCGCGTCACCCCAGGACGCCGACGTTCGGATGGCCGGTGATGCACAGGTGCTGAATCTATGCGCGAACAATTACCTGGGCCTGGCGAATCATCCGGACGTGGTGAAGGCGGCACAGGACGCATTGTCGCGCTGGGGCTATGGAATGGCCTCGGTTCGCTTCATCTGCGGGACTCAGACAATCCATCATCAACTAGAATCCGCGATCAGCGACTTCCTGGGAACGGATGACACAATTCTGTACGGCTCATGTTTCGACGCCAACGGAGGTCTGTTTGAGACAATTCTTTCCGCGGACGATGCGATCATTTCGGATCAATTAAACCATGCCAGCATCATTGACGGAGTTCGGCTGTGTAAAGCTCAGCGCTTTCGGTACCGCAACAACGACATGGCGGATCTGAAGGCACAACTTGAGCAGGCAAAGTCGGCACGCAGTCGGTTGATCGCAACCGACGGAGTGTTTTCGATGGACGGATATCTGGCGGACCTGCCGTCCATTTGTGAGCTGGCGGACAGATATGACGCATCGATCATGGTCGACGATTCTCACGCAGTCGGCTTCATCGGCCCGAACGGTCGAGGTACTCCGGAACACTTTGGCGTGGCTGAACGAATTGACATTATCACCGGAACGTTGGGCAAGGCGCTGGGAGGCGCCAGTGGGGGGTACACCGCCGCGCGGCAGCCGATTGTGGACCTGCTTCGTCAGCGATCGCGACCGTATCTTTTTTCCAACACTCTGGCACCGCCGATTACCGCGGCAACGTTCAAGACACTGGACTTACTTCAGAAAACCGACGATCTGCGGCAGCGACTGCGTGATAATACGGCGTGGTTTCGTAGCGCGATGTCAGCAGCCGGTTTTCACATTCTTCCCGGGGACCATCCCATCATTCCGGTGATGATTGGTGATGCTGCATTGGCGACCCAAATGTCAAACGAACTGCTGCAACGTGGAATTTACGTCGTCGGCTTCTCGTTTCCCGTTGTGCCCAAAGGGCAGGCTCGCATTCGCACTCAGATGTCATCGGCTCACAGTCAGGAAGACCTTGAACGCGCGGCGGCCGCATTCATTGAAGTGGGCCGAAAACTGAACATTATCGACTGACGGGCGGATTGGACTTCAACGACCTGCGATGGCTGGTGGTTCCGAGATCCACAGGCCTCAGAGTTCGAATCGAGCGGCCCGAGACAGGATAAGTAAGGTCCGGACGGGCTGCGTGGCGGCGTTGTCACAGATTCTCAGCTCCGCTCTTGATGTGTGCAAATACGGCAAAACGCATTGAAGCTCTGAAAAAAGACTCTAACATACCCGCAGTTTCCGCACGCCGTTCATTCTTATTTAAGAGTTCATAGTCGCACAAATGATTGACATTCCGGTAATTCGATGGGGGAAGTCTTACGAGTCTCTTGAGAAAGCTGACGTTGTTCACTTCGAAACAGGAGAAGTGATGGCTCAGATGCACCAGGCCAACGCCGGCCTGGTGAAGATGGACATGCGCAAGTCGGCGCAGGCTCGAGCCCGACTGCGTGAGTTCACGCCGGACGCCCTGATCGACATGTGTGTGAAGGCCGCGGACCTCTTCCTGACCGCCGAACTTCCGCTGGGCAATGGAACTCAGACGCCCGACCAGTTTTGTGCAATTCAGTCCGCGACCACCGGTCTTCCATTGAACATGGCACGGGCCAACATGGGCAAGGTCGCGTTCGTGCTGAAGAATATGAGGGAAACGCTGGATGCGCTCACTCGAGGGTTGCCGCTGGAGATTCTGCACAAGGGGTACGGTGTGGAAGACCGTGGCGTCATGGTCAGCTACCAGTCGACCACGGACGCATTGGGGCTGGTGCTGCCGTCCAATTCTCCCGGCGTGCATACACTGTGGTTGCCGGCGATTCCGCTGCAGACCGGTCTGGTGCTGAAGCCCGGATCCTCTGAGCCATGGACACCGTACCGCCTGTTCGAGGCCTTTGCGGTCGCTGGAGTTCCGCGAGAAGTCTTCTGTCTGTATCCCGGTCCGCATGACGTTGGGAACACCGTTCTTGATACGTGTGAACGCGCGATGATTTTCGGCGGCCAGGCGACTGTCGACAAGTATGCCGCTGATCCACGAGTTCAGGCTCATGGGCCGGGTTTCAGTAAAATTCTGCTGGGTGACGACGTCGTCGATCAGTGGCAGGACTACCTAGACATTATGGTCAAAAGCGTGTTGATCAATGGTGGGCGCAGCTGCATCAACTGTTCCAGCATCTGGGCGTCGCGGCACACAGAAGAAATCGCCCATGCGATTGCTCAGCAGATCGGTCCCATCGATGCGTTGCCGACAACTGATGAAAATGCAGCGCTGGCAGCCTTCACGATGGAAGGTGCAGCGACCGCGATGAATTCCATGATCGACGAGGGGCTCAATTCCGCCGCAGTGACGGATGTCACCGAAAAGTATCGCGGAGGAGATCGTCTTGTGCAGAAGGAGCGGTGTGACTATCTGCGACCGACGGTGCTGCACGTCAGCGATTGCGATGACGCGATGGCGAACTCAGAATTCATGTTCCCGTTCGTTTCAGTCACCAGGTGCCCTCAGCAGAAAATGCTGAAGAAGATTGGCAGCACTCTGGTCGGCACCGCCGTGACCAAAGATGAGACGTGGATTTCGGAGCTTGTCGATGCTCGCAATATTGACCGTCTGAATGTTGGCCCTGTACCGACCTGTGCCCTGAACTGGCTGCAGCCGCACGAAGGCAATATCATTGACTTCCTGTATCGCAATCGAGCCTTCCAGAACAGTCTGCCGCCGGCTCATTGATTACGGAAAATCGCAATGTCACCGTCGACCGAGCCGAAGAAGTCACTGCCACTTCATTTTCAGATTCTGATCGCAATGCTCGTGGGCACGGTGATTGGAATTGCCGTCAACCCCGGTGACATCGCTCTGTCGAATAGTATTACGGCATCGCTGTCCCGTGTTGGCGATGCCGTTGAGCTGCGGGAATGGGATCCCGAGTCCGACCAGACTGTCTACGCCGAAACATTCGCATCCGCGGCCGTCTTCGCGGACAGCTATCCAAAGCTGTCGGAAGCACTGGGTGACAGTGAGGCCCGTGATGTCGAGGTTGAAAATCCGCGAGCACGTTTTACCTACACCATGAGCGGTGTTCAGGTGACGTGGCAGCGATCTCACGATGGCGTTCCTGCAGTCTCAAGACTGAGCAGTTCGACGGTCAGCGGTCTTCCGGTGTTCTGGCAGCCAGTCGCTGCAGAACATCCCTCCGGGATCGGCGGTACGATTACGACACTTGCCAAAAGCCTCGGCGATCTGTTTCTGCGTCTGCTGAAGATGGTCACAGTGCCGCTGATTTTGACTTCTCTGGTGACCGGCGTTACCGGCCTAGGCAGCCAGGGCCGCTTTGGTCGTTTGTTTGGTCGCACGATTTTCTACTACATGATTACAAGCCTGCTGGCGATCACGACCGGACTGATATTGGTGAACCTGATTCAGCCGGGCACGGGGGCTATTCTGCCCGGTGGTGGCAAGGCAATAGAACCGGCCGATTTGACTTTGGTGGAAGTGCTCTATCAGCAGGTCAACAGACTGATTCCCACGAACCCATTTTCTTCAATTGCGGGCGGCGAATTTCTGTCGATCATTTCCTTTGCCATCATGCTGGGAATGTTCATTAATCTGGTCGGCGGTAACCATGGACGTCGTCTGGCGGAGTTCTTCGAATCCGCGTTTGCTGTCATGATGAGAATGACGGCATGGGTGATCAGCCTTGCTCCCATCGGCGTCGCGGCGTTCATGATTTACGCCACGTCAACTCAGGGGCTGAGTGTTTTTCAAACGCTGGCGTGGTACATGTTGACGGTTTTCCTGGCCCTTGTGTTTCACGCCGTCGTGATTCTGCCCGTAATCCTGCGAGTGTTCGCGAAACGCAATCCCCTGACGTTTGTACGAAATCTGAGTCCGGCATTGCTGACGGCGTTTTCTACCGCATCGTCCAATGCCACACTTCCGCTGACGATGAATTGCGTAGAGAAACGCGCCGGTATCTCTAACCAGACAAGCTCCTTTGTGCTGCCTCTGGGTGCAACCATCAATATGGACGGCACAGCGCTTTATGAAGTGGTGGCCGTGTTGTTCATCGCACAGGCCACACCTGGGTTTGACCTGTCGGTCGCACAACAGATCACTGTCGCGTTGACGGCGTTGATTGCCAGTATTGGGGCCGCAGGCATTCCCCACGCCGGTCTGGTAATGATGGCCATTGTGCTACAGGCGGTTGGTCTGCCACTGGAAGCTCAGGGCATTATTATCGCCGTCGACCGGGTGCTGGACATGTGCCGCACCTCCGTCAACGTCTGGAGTGACAGTTGCGGGTGTGCCGTCGTCGCAGCCGCGAATAATCAGCCTTCGGCAGCGGGCAGCACGGCATAGCACGGCCGGACGGTACAGCACTTTCTGTACATCACGGCAGTGAAATTCCCGTACTTGCGTTGCCGTTACGGTGCGATGGTCGTCTTGACGTTTAATCGCTGCATCATGCGGTCCACACTGTCGGCGATCAGATCTTCAATATCGTCCGCCCAGCGTTCGGCCGCGCGACCGTAAACCATCATCGACGTATTGCCTTCATAGCCCCAGCGGCCAGACTTGCGCGGTGGAATGTCTTCGTCCAGCACCCGCAGCGAAGGGATGTAGGCCATCACGTCGTTGCAGTAACCCGCGACCCAGACGTCGTCGCCGAATTGCTTCTTGAACCCAAGGGAATAGTCAACAACAACCTCCCCGCCCATTGAGATCCACAGCTGTTTCTGTCCCAGCTTCCAGACCTGCAGCGGGTACGGGTAGGTACGTTCCAGTGGTTTGCCATCGTCCAGCTGTTTCACAAGTCGAGCGGCCCAGCGGTTGCGATAGGATGACCCGGCAGCTGCAATTGCAGCCAGTTCTTCTCGAGTTGGTTCTTTGCCAAGATTCAGAGTGACCATCTCAAGCTGTGTCTGCAGTTCCGGCTGGAAGTCAGTCATAGGATCCGCCAGTACACGTTCCACAGCGGCCGCCAGACGCAGGCCATAACCACGGGCCAGTTCCAGCGTGCGCCTTGGCAGGGGGTTCTGATCGGCGCCGCAGCCGATATAGAACATCGCCACAGCATCCGGATGCACGTCTTCCAGAGCATACTGAGCAAACCCTGCGTAG